>RPPU01000157.1 GCA_003819975.1 Desulfobacteraceae bacterium | reverse complement strand
TCTTTATACTTTTCAAGCAATGTTTTGGAGCTTTACAAGCAAAAGTTTGAAGAATTTTCGCCGGATCGGTAAAACCTATCCGGGTCCACCGCCATAGGCGGTGGGTTTAGGGAAAACTAAGATATCCACAACATGACCCGGCCGAGTTCCTGGAGTTTTCCGTCTTTGTATTTATAAACGATTAAATCACCCGAACCGGCCAGCCAATCGTATTGCGTTCCAAGATACAGTAGAATAATACCGGTTTTCTCGTCATAGGCCGGCAACGAGACCCGGGTCCAGCCCTGAGTCAGGGGATTTTCCTTATGCCACTTTTCCCAACCGCCGTTACCGGAATTGAAGTAGTTATCGAATTTTCCGTCGTAATCCACGAGATACCCTTTTTCCGGGGACGATTTAAGGGTCAGCCGAACCGGTTTTTGATTCTTTTTGATCAACTGATCGAAAAGCGGGCCGATATCGTAATTTTCGATCTTAATTCCCTTTCCCACATACTCCCGGCTGCGCACCAGGTTTTCGGGCTTATCCGCTTTAAGATGCGAAAGATCGGTCATGGGATCGACCACCGTGAACCCGCCGCCCTTGAATTCCGCTTGTAGGATCTGATCCAGAAGTGCATTGTCTTTCTCGTCCGATTTGAGGTCCTGGGCGAAACTTACCCCCGTAAATATCAATAAAACAAGACATGTCGAAATGATTCGCATATTATCTACCTTTCATTTTATTTATTGATATTTTCTATATCAATTTGATTTATTTGTTTTAATGTTTTGACTTCTTAATCGTCTCAAAATAGTATCGGCAGTCATGCTAAAAAAATCCCGCCCCTGCTGATATCCCTTTCCAACGAGTTGCGTTCCCCTCTTGGAAAAAGAGGGGACAGGGGAGATTTTAGTGCTTAGGTTCATTCTTTTTTAGGACTATTAATAATTTCCTATTACCTTTTCGTGAATTTCGTGTGGTTCATGGTTTAAATGATTCGGCCCCGGATAATGAAAACTATTCCTTTATCAGGAAGCCAATCTTTTTTTAGCAAACATGCTAACATCCGTCAAATGTTTTCATAAGGCGGGTTGCCTTTCAGCGTCCACTTCAGCGATTGCATGAAGCCGGGTCGGACACTGAGCGCAAAACCGATCACGGCCATGACTCCGATCACGGCCGTGATTTCATACATAGCTCGGAGGCCGGTCCAATCGGCTACGAATCCCAATACTGCTCCGCCCAAAATCATGCCGACATCAAAAGCGCCGTAAAAGAGACTGAAAGCGATTCCCCGCATCCGGGCATCGGTGTTGTCCACCACGTGGGCGATCAGCGCCGGCATGCATCCCCCGACTCCGAGGCCGTTCAGAACCGCGGCTCCAAACAGTCCCCATGCGGACCGGGAACGGCCAATCAGATAATAGGACAAACAGAGTATCAGAAAGAAATAAAAGGCACTTGGCCCCCGGCCATACTGGTCGGACAAATGGGCCGTGAGCAGCCGGGATACAATCAGGGAAATGGAAATGGTCGTAAAGATCAGTCCCACATTCAATTCAAAATAATTCTTCACCAAGACCGGCAAGAAAGTAAAGATACCGCCGTTCATCAGCGCGACAATCAAAACCAAGCCCGAAGATATTGCCACGCCCCGATTGCGCAGGACCTGAAAATAACCTTTATCTTTCCGGTTCATATCGATCGATCGCTCCATTTCCCGGATAAAACCGATCAAAAAAATACTCCCGAGACCCAGTACGATACAGGCCCATAGAACATACTGGATACCGGCGGCTTGATAAATCAGAACTCCGATCAGGGGTCCGATGATCACGGAGAAACTGGAAGCCATGCCCATGTGTCCCAGAATTTCAGCACGGTGGCTTTCCGGAGCCAGATCTGAAACCAGAGCCGGGCTGGCTGTAGTGAAAAAAGAGATGCCCAACCCGTGAAAAAAACGCACCCCGATCAAATAGCCGAAATCAAAGGAAACCAAATACAAAAACGGAGCAATGAAAAAAACAGCCGCGCCGATGTACAAGGACAATTTGCGGCTTTTTTGATCCGTGATGTAAGCCGTAAGCGGTCGAAAAACCAACACCCCCACGGCAAAAGCACCCAGCGTCAGGCCGATTTGGGTGTTGGAATAACCGAGATTGAATAGAACCATGGGCAGAGTCGGCAACAATAAAGTTTCATTCAGGAAAAACAGGAATGAAGCGAGAAAAAGCAGAATTAGATTTCTATCTTTGAGTACATAACGCATAAATCAAAAAGTCCGTTTTTCCTGTCCTAAAATTCCTCTTGATCCGAGGATGACTTGAGAGTCAACCAGGCCTGCTTCACCTTTTTTAATCAACTGATCGAAAAGCGGGTCGATATCGTAGCGTTCAATCCTTATCCTGTCTTTTACATACTCCCGGCTGTGCGTCAAGTTCTCCGGTTTGCTATCGTTTTTGATCCTCGAAAGAGTTGTCGGGAGATCGATAACGTAGAAAATTTCATTATTATTTATTAATTTCATTAAAAAGGTTATTAGCTAAAACAGCCCAAATCGGGTTCATTGCTTTTAATATTTTATATTCTTTCAAAGCATTTTCTTTATCTCCAATCTTCAAATAAGCAATTCCTATATTATAGTGTGCATTTGCATAATCCGGTTTCAGCTTGATTGCCTCCTTATATGCCTCAATCGCATCTTGATAGCGGCCAACGCCGGTATAAGCACTTCCCAGATTGTTATAAGCATCTACATAATCTTGTTTAAGTTTGATTGCCTGCTTATTGAGGGCTATCGCTTCTTGATGCCGGTTTAAATTGAGGTAAAGCAATCCTAAATTATAGAATGCTGAAGCATCATTCAGATCACATCCCTGTTTGTAAGCCTCAATCGCTTCCTGATATCGTCCCAACTTGTAGTAAACAGCTCCCAGATTAGAGTGCGCCACAGCAAAATCCGATCTCAGTTTGATCGCTTGCATGTACATCTCAATCGCTTCCTGATAATGGCCAAAGTTATAATAAGCAACTCCCAGATTATAGTGCACCTCGGCATTATCCGGTTTCAGCTTGATCGACTGTTTGTATGCATCAATTGCTTCCTGATAGCGACTTAAACCGCCATTGCAAACTCCAAGATAAAACCAAACATTAGCATCATTTCGATTTTTTAAAAGATACTGCTCAAATAAGGGTAATGCCTTCTTGTAATCTTCTTTAAAATAGTATATCAACGCTGCTGAGTAAATATCATCACTTTGTGTTTCAACCTCTTTCGATTCGTTCGTTGCGAAAGTCCGTTTCTTTTCTTTCAGCATCATTATCTTCTCTGCAGGTACTACGAAATTTAAATTTTGACCTTCCAACATCTGAGAGCTTGCCACACCGATGACTTCCCCTTTCATATTTACCACGGCACTGCCGCTGGAACCCGGAGAGATAGGTGCGGTTATCTGGATTATATTTCCAAAGCCCGGCACATCCCGGACTGCGGACACAATGCCGTCTGAAACCGTGGCTTCCAATCCTTTAGGGCTGCCGATCACCACGATCTTTTCACCGACCTCGATCTTGGCTTTGTTCAATTGCAGCCAGGGAACCTTTTTGCCGCCCGTATCCGCCTGAAGTTTAACAAGATCGGAGGTCAAATCCTCGGCTATCACCAGAGTGATTTTATAAACACTGTTGTCCGGGCATTTGATCTCTATGCTTTCGGCATTCTTGAAAACGTGGTGGTTGGTTATGAGTTCGCCTGTTTCGCTCACAAAGAAACCGCTGCCCTGGGCCAGAGGCTTGCCCTTGGCGTCATAGGTCATCACCAGCACGGTGGCGGGCATTACCAGCTTGATAAGATCCTTGAGCTGATTTTCTTCGGCAATGGCTTTTCCAGGATTTAGCTGGCAGACGGATAATAAGAAAACAACGATCAATGACTTTATTGCGATGTTTTTCATGAGACCCCTGTGTTGTTACGATTTTTTAAATATATCCAAATTATAACGACAATTCAAATAGTTACACGTAATCACTGCTTAATTTTCGATTAATTCGGATGGTACTTATGTTCAACATAAGCCTCCCTGAAAGGAAGGCCAGTATATCAAACAGCCTTTTGCAGTCAATATCTTTTCTGACCGCACAGAACGACCAGAAACCATATTTCACACAAAGGCACCAAGCCACTAAGTTTTTTAATTATTTTTGATCTATACCGATCTGTGGATTCCTGTTACCAAATTTAATTGACATTGCATTAGATCTGTATCACAATTGAGGCACAGCAATAATAAAGAGGAGATCGATTCATGAAAACCGCAATGATCCGGGCCCGCATTGAGCCTCGTCTTAAAAACAAGGTTGAAAAGCTGTTTTCCAAGCTTGGCCTTAATACCACTGAAGCCATCACCCTTTTTTATAAACAAGTGGAGCTGCGCCAGGGCCTGCCTTTTGAAATCCGCATTCCCAATGAGGACACACTAAAAACTTTTAAAGATACCGATGCAGGCCAAGACCTTGTCGGGTTCGACAATGCCGATGCACTGATCAAGGATTTGAACCTCTAATGCGCCGCCCGATCCGGACCAATCGTTTCAAAAAAGATGTCGCTTTGATGCTCAAGCGCGGCAAAGAAGGTTCTAAATTGGCCGAGATCATCCGGAAGCTGATTGCCGAAGAGGCCCTTGACGCCAAAAACCATGATCACCAATTGATCGGAGTTTTTTCCGGCCGCCGTGAGTGCCATATTGAACCGGATTGGCTGCTGATTTATAAATTAGACGGCAATGATATTATTTTTGAGCGTACCGGGAAGCATTCGGATTTATTTAAATGACCTTTCGATATTTCATACCAAGTCGCTAAGGCACAAAGTTTTATTCTTCATTTCTGGCAATAGATAGCTAATCTCTATCCCATCCAAACGGATCAGCAACATCGCTTATAGAGCATTTTGTTGAAAAATAATAAATTTTATCTTTTTTCCGTGTATTCCGTGTGTACACAATTTTGTGTTGCTTAAAATTGTTCCGTGGTTCCATTCTACGATGAATTTATCTGCGGTAATCTGTGGATATCTGCGGTAAAAAATTCTTTCTCTATATCAGGAACGCCGCATAGAGCGGGATCGATTTTATCCTATTTTCAAAGCCGAAATTTCGCGCGGATAAGCGGATCGAATAAGGCGGCCGGTACTTGTCGACATACACCCCAGGCTTAAAAATTTGGTTTGGTCAAGAAAAGTCTCATTTTTATGATTTTTTGGGCCATAAAAATCAAGAAAATTATACTTTTTAGGCCGTAACTATCATAAATTTATAATTAATACTCATGTCAGCCGGGTTGCCCGGCTTACAGACAATCCTTTTTATAAATCTTCCGAAATCAGGCGCTGATTGCCGACATTTTCTTAGATCGGCATGAGTGCTCAGAATCGTTCGCAACTGAACAAAAGCACGCATGATGGCGATATTGACTTGAATCGCGCGCGGGCTATTCAAAACGCTGGAGATCATAGCCACCCCTTGCTCGGTGAAAGCCATTGGAGAATGACGCAATCCCATTCGGTCGGAATTGGAGGTCACAAATTGTGACCTCCAATTCGTAAATTCGGTCCGGTTGAGGATAAACATAAAATCGTCCGGGAAACGGTCGGCATTTCGCTTGACTGCTTGTTTGAGCGCCTTGGTCGTAACCTCATAAAGCTCTGCAAGATCACGATCCAACATCACTTTATGACCTCGAATGAAGTATATTTTCCTTGACAGTCAATATTTTTAACCACAGATGGCCGGGATGGCCACAGACTATTTCACCGCAAAGGACGCGAAGGAGCGCAGAGGTTTTTTATCTTTCGATAAGTGGTCGGATACTACAATAAACCACGGAACACACGGACCACACGGAAAGGAAAACCGATCATCGAGATATCGAAATCGCTAAAAACCATAAATTTTATCTTTTTTCCGTGTATTCCGTGTGTACACAATTTTGTGTTGCTTAAAATTGTTCCGTGGTTCCATTCTACGATGAATTTATCTGCGGTAATATGCGGATATCTGGAGTAATTTCAGGATCTTTTGAAATTACGTCCTGCGGTAAAAAAATTCTTTCCCTATATCAAGAACGCCGCATAGAGCGGGATGGATTTTATTTTGTTTTCAAAGCCGAAATTTCGCGTGGATAAACGGATCGCATAAGGCGGCTGATATCTTTCAACATACACCCCCAGGCTTTTGGAGCGGGAATGCATGGCTGATTTGACTTCAACGGGGATAACAGCCTCATCGCGCACAATAACGAAATCCACTTCCGCCTGGGAAGAAGATTCCCAATAAAAGAGGTCATGGCCCGCGGCCGTTAAAGCCTGGGCTGCATAATTCTCGGCCAGTGAGCCCCGGAAATCTTGACTGTTTTCCGAAGCGAGTAAAACGGTCTGGATCGGAATTCCGGATTTGGCAAGCAGCAAACCGATGTCGGACAGGTATAATTTGAAAGCATTCAAATCGACATAGGCAGCCGGCGGCATTTTGCCTTGCTCGATTCTGCGACACTTGAGAACGACGCCGCTGCTGCAAAGCCAGTCAATGGCGGCCCCGAAATGGGCGGCACTCGCTCCTTTCTTCAGCAACTTGTACTGGAATTTACGGTTTTCTTTGGCCAACTGAGCCGGTATGGAGTCGAAAGCATTACGGATCTTCACGCTTTCCGAAGATGTCGCATATTTGACCATATCGGCAACATAAGCATTCAAGATATTGGTCTGTATTTGCGGAATAGCTGAAAGTCTGCGAGTCTCGGCGTATTCGCCGACTGCGACGGGCATACCGCCGGTACACAAATAATTCTTATACAGATCCAAAGCCTGTTCATGCAATATATCCACCAATGGCAGATCACCCTCGAACGCGTGGCGTATTTCCTCAGCCAAGCTTTCCTTGCCCAGCGCCCACAGATATTCTTCAAAATCAAGGGGATAAAGGGCTTCCATCCGGACCTTGCCGACCGGAAAAGAGGCATTTTCACGGTGGATGGCTATGCCAAGCAAGCTGCCGGCGGCGACTATATGAAAGGAATCGGCCGATTCTGCAAAATATTTTAAGGAGGTTAAGGCCCGCTCACAGGTTTGGATCTCATCAAGGATGATTAAGGTTTCCCCCGGAACGATGGATTGATCGGTGGCGACTTCAAGCAGGTGAATGATTCTCTCCGGAACCAGATCGCCGTCAAAAACCGATTTAAAGGAAGGGGTTTGTTCAAAGTTTATATAAACGGTGTTTTTATATTGGGTTGCTCCCAACTCTTCTAAAATGAAAGTCTTTCCGACTTGCCGCGCACCGTGCAGGATCAGCGGCAAGCGGTTCTTGGTTTGATTTTTCCACTCAACCAGTTTTTGAGTTATTTTTCTTTTCAAGGAAATAACCTCCGCTTATTTACAGGCATCATAGATTAAAAATATGGATTGGTCAAGAAAAGTATAAAACTCATAACTCTTAAGGTCATAAAAGTTGATAAATATATACTTTTTTGGCCATAATTATCATAAAAAATAAATAAATCATGAGATAAAATTGGCCGGAATGGATCGGTTAAATCTATTTTTTGTTTGGTTTTAACTCGAAGGCATTGAAAATTCAACAGAACAGCAATCGGTCCGGTCTTGCACTATTTATTTTTCTGTTCCTTCGGACAAGGGAATGCCCGTGAAACCGCGCCGGAAAAAAACCGACCGGTGCTGACCATGCTGATACCGACAAAGATCAGGATTGCGGCGACAAAAAACCGCACCCCTAAAGTTTCATGGAGAATGATCACTGCCAGCAATGTCCCCAGCAAGGGTTGCAGATAGGTATAAATGGCCACCATGGAGGATCGGGCCTGGCGCAGGGACATGGTATTGAGGATATAAGGGATAAACGTTCCCACCAGCACCATGAAAAGCGGCGCCAGGTAGTCTTGAAACCGCAAGCGGCTAAAAGGAATTCCGAGTACCGCTTTCAGGGTAAAAGGCAGCATTTCCACGCAACCGCATAAAAAGACAAAAGTAATGACCGTCAAGGGGCGGTAGCGTTTCAGGATGGACCGGGAAGTTACCAAAAAGATGGAGTAAAGCAAGGCATTGATGACAATCAACAGGTTGCCCAAAAAATGGCCTGATAACTGAAATTCGGAAAGGGGGAAAAGCAATGAAACGCCGAAAAACGACACCAGGATGCCGCCGATCTTGATCCCGGTCATCTGTTCCTTGCCGAGTATCGCGGCAATAATCAGGGTAAAAGCCGGAATAGTCGCTATGAGCAAACTGGCGTTGACGGCCGTGCTCATGGATACGCCCTTGAGAAACAGCAACTGGTTGCCCAAGACTCCGAATATGGCCAGCAAGGCGAAAGTCGCCAGATCTTTTATGTGCCGGATGGGTTCGTATTGCCGGGTCAGATAAATCAAACCGAAAAGCAGGCCGGCGCCGGCGATGCGCAGAAAGACGATGCTTTCGGGAGAAAAAGAACCAAAGGCTATTTTAGCCGAAACCGGCAGAGTGGCAAAGGTGATTTGAACGGCCAAAAGCAGGCAGTGGGTATGCCATATGCGATACGGAGTTGTTTCGGCGGATATAGGGGTCGTCATTTTTTTCATGCCGCACTATCGACAAAACCGCCG
>RPPU01000156.1 GCA_003819975.1 Desulfobacteraceae bacterium | reverse complement strand
GGGGCCGTTGCCTTTGACCTGCCGGACGACATCGCCCCGATGGGCCGTTTTGTGATCGTGGACGAATACGAGATCAGCGGGGGCGGCATTATTCTCGAAGACTTGGAAGATCCGCAAACCTGGGTCAGGGACAAGTTGTACTTGCGGGAGACCAAATGGGAAAAAAGCGGTATTTCCCAAGAGCAAAGAACGGAGAAATACAATCAACGCGCCACGTTGATCTTGATAACGGGCAAAAAGGATATCGGTAAAAAACCGCTGGCGCGAAGCTTGGAAGCCCGGCTTTTTGGAGACGGAAGAATCGTCTATTTCATGAATATCGGCAATGTGTTGTACGGCGTGGATGCGGACATCAAAGGCAGAAACAACAACCGGCAGGAGCATTTGCGCAGGCTGTCCGAAGTGGCGCATATCATGATCGAGGCCGGGATCATCCTCATCCTAACCGCCATAGAGCTGACCCAAGAAGACATCGACCTGATAAAGGCGATCATCAACCCGGATAAAATAGAAGTAATATGGATCGGCGACGAGGTGACGACCAATGTCGCTTATGATCTGCATTTCCCCGACGTGGCTGATCTCGGGCAATCGTCGCATAGGGTAAAAAGAATGCTTCAGGAAAAAGGAATCATCTACAAACCCTTATAATTCAGCGTTTGCGGTGCATGCATAACTCAGAGACAAATCCGTTTGTTTCATACATCATTCCGGCCTATCAGGCGGAATCATTCCTGTACAACAACCTGAAGGCATTTCATCAATTTTGCGTCGATGCCAAACAGGCCAGTGAAATCATCATTATCAATGACGGCAGTACCGATAAAACCAATCAGACCATAGAGGCTTATTTAAAGGATCATCGGAATGGGTTTCCGGTAAAACATTATTATATTGATCTTAAAAAAAACGGCGGTAAGGGCCAGGCCATCAAAAAGGGAATAGCCGTCGCCAAGGGACAATTTATCATTTTTACGGATTGCGATTTACCTTATTCCTTCAAAAACATAACCGATATCACCCATGCTTTGGTCCATAAACAGGCCAATGTGGCCATTGCGGACCGGATGCATGCCGATAGTGTTTTTATGATGAAATCGGGCAATCTTTCCTATATATATATCAGGCATACGGCCGGCCGGGTTTTTAATTTTTTCGTAAAACTATTTTCCGGTTTAAAGATGGAAGATACCCAAGCCGGCCTGAAAGGATTTGATAAAGAAACCGCGGAGAAGATCTTTGACAAGATGACGATACCCGGTTTCAGTTTTGATATTGATATCCTGGTTTGTGCGAAGGCGTTGAATAAAACAATTTTAACCGTTCCTATCGAGTTTAATTATGTTACGGAGATGAGCACCGTCAGTTTCATCAAGCACACTTTTTTGGCGCTATGCGATTTAATACGGATTTGCAATAAACGCGTCATGGGCTATTATAGGAAGTAACCGGTTTTATTGCATGGGATACATTATTACCGCCGATGATTACGGCATGGCGCCTGAGATCGACCGGGCCATTTTTGAGCTTATTCATAGAAAGATATTATCGAAGGTGAGCATAGCCGTGGATCAGGCCGCGCCGTATCGGGCCGGAGGCATACCGGGAGATATTCAGACCGGGTTACATATCGTGTTGCCTGTTTGCAAGAACCGGAACGGAAACGGTCATGCAAAACTTTTAATCGTATGGAAACTGTTTTTCATGAGTTTTTTTCATGCGACAGCCAAAACCGAAAAGTTAATTGAAAGCATTTCACATCAATATAACACGATCATTGAACAAGGTTTCAAGGTGCAACATCTGGATGCACATCTGCACCTGCACATCATTCCCGGCATGCTGAAGCCGATGATCCTGTTTGCCAAGGGAAAGCAAATCCATTCGATCCGCTGCATCACCATGGAAATAAAATTTTTTGTTTTTTATTGCTTCAGCCTCATCCGCTGCGGATTTGCCTCTCAAATTCCCAAGATCGTTCTACTATATACCGCGGGTCTATTCATGAAAAGGGTGCTGGATAAGCACCATATCGGGTATACTCGCAATCTGGTGTTGATGCCGCTCGCCTCGCAGGGTAATTATGGGGAATTGCTGCAGGCTGTTGTCTCCAAAGCAGGAGAGCGGGATGTCGAAATCGTAACCCATCCGGGATTTATACAGAAATGCGGGTTTGATGATTATATCGAAGGCAGACAAAAAGAATACGAGGCATTGAATGCATTGGGTTCATGCCGATCATCCGGTCAGGCAAGATAGATCCCATGGAAAAACCTAAAATCGTTATCATCGGTTCAGGGGCCAGCGCGAGTCAGGCGGCTTTGACGCTTTTGGAATCAGATCACAAGGTCCTTATGCTGGATATCGGGATTGAAGATCCGGATGTCCCGTTGCCGCATTGTTCTTTTGCGGAGTTAATAGAAAGGTTGGAAGACCCCTACCGTTATTTTCTCGGTAATAATTTTGAAGGAGTCGTTTTTCCCTTCAATGAGACTCTTTATGTCTATCCTCCCAACCGAAAATATCTCGCGCCTCCGAATGGTATATTGACTCCATGGAGGAGTAACGGGTTTAAGGCCTATCTATCGCACGCGCGCGGCGGTCTTGGGGTCGGTTGGGGCGGTAACTGCCTGGAGTATGATGATCAGGATTTTAAAAATTTTCCCATCACTCGTCAAGCGTTGCTGGAGGGATATCGGATTGCAGGAAACAGGATCGGGGTATGCGGCACGGAGCGGGATGAGTTGGGGGCCTGTCTGCCGTCTAGCATAACATTGCAGGAGCCCCTCAGGCTGAATGCGCACGAGACCTGTATTTATGAAACGTATCAACGTCGGGTGGATTTTTTCAGGTCGAAGTTCGGTTTCAGGATGGGCCGTGCAAGGATGGCCGTCCTGACGCAAAATCGAAATGAAAGAAAGGCCTGTATCTATTGCAGTCGTTGTATTTGGGGATGCGGTCAAAAGTCTATTTATGATCCGCGCCAAACCATCGAAGAATGCAAAAGCTATTCAACCTTCCAATACCGCTCCGGATTCTTGGTGACCGAACTGGTCCCCGAAAACAACCGAGTGAAATCAATCGCGGGAATCGATCTGTCGAAAAAAACACAAGAAGAGATCCCCGCGGATATCGTGATTCTCGGCGCCGGCGCCGTCAACAGCGGGGCTATTTTCCTCAGAACATTGAGAAGCGATCCTGGGCTGAGGATCTATTGGCAGAATCATCGGCTGGCCTCCAAATCTATTTTTGATACAAAAGTCATCCGCATCCCCTATATCTTATGGAAGATGATCGGGCGCGCGGCGGATGACAAGGATTTTCAATTCAACAAGCTAAATGCGGGATTTATACGGGTTGAAAAAAAAGAAGATCCATTATATATTCACGGCGAACTTATTTCTTTCAATGGATTGCTTGTCCATCCTTTAATCAATCATATGCCGTTCGGTTATAGAACGAATATTCATATTTTCAAGAAAGTTAGAGCCGCACTAGGCGCCTTAACCTTATTTTTGCCCGATCGGCCAAGTAACGGCAACCGGCTGAAACTTGAGAGGGATGATGAGTCGCTAACCCGGGATCGGATATGCATCGAATATCAAGAGCCGGATTTCGTGACGCAGCTGGCAAAGGAGATGATAAATAAATCTAGAAGTGTTTTAAAAAAACTGGGCGGCATCGTCCGTTCCGCCGATATTGCGATGTATCCCTCCGGCTCGGGTATGCATTATGCAGGAACTATCCCGATGCTTGACCGGCAAGATCCGCTGGCGGTCGATCCCGATTGCCGGTCCTATCGTTACAAAAATTTATTTGTTGTTGACGGCGCTGTTTTTCCCGAGTTGCCATCGAGAAGCATTACCTTCACGCTGATGGCCAATGCAATCCGGGTCGCCGGAATTATTGCCAAAAATCCCGATAACTGATGCCGGCGATAAAAAAAGAAATGGAAAATGAAACAGTTAACCCGGAAGCGTTGATGCTGATGCAATATATTCTCAAAAAGAATCTATTTGAAAAAGATCCCTGTCTGGAGCGATATCATGATTTTCAAGAAAACCATGCAGATCTGCTTCTTTACGCCAACCCCGGTCCATTTTCACAATTTCTCTGCTCTGCGGTGTTTGCGCGGCCGTCCCGAATACCCTTTCTTGATGTTTGGACGGGACTATTCGACCGATACAGTTTGTTGAGATATAAATTGTCGCTGGCATTGGCCTTATTGGAATGTTCTCCGGCGTGGGTTCACTCGGTCAGAGGGAGCGGGCAAAACGTCGGTTCCTTTTATGGTACTGTTTGGAAGGTGGCCAAAGAAATGCTACGATACGCCGGGATTGCATTTTCTTCATTTTTCATTGTGGCTTTTTTATATTACAAATATATTCTCCGGCCGCGAAGCGGTTCACCGGGATTGCCCCCCCAACATTTGCTCGAATTTTCGGATAAGGATTTCAACAGTAAAAAAGTCAGCCGCGTGGGAATCGAGGCTGAGATGCTTGTGCGTTTGGCGAAAAAGCATGGGGGCAAAAAAATCCTGGACATAGGCACGGGTACGGGTTATATCGCCATTCGCTTGGCGCAAAAGGGTTGTGCGGTGACGGCTTCGGACATTGACCGGGAATCCGTTGAAACCGCCCGGCGCAATGCGCAATCCAACGGGGTCGAAATGCGGATCGTTCTTTCGGATCTTTTTGAAAATATCCAAGGGACCTTCGATACCATTCTGTTTAACCTTCCGATTGCTCCAGGCGCATCAAATTCATCCGGGTTGCCTATTCAGCGTATTCGGATGAGCAGAATTCTGACGGCGATCGGCGTCAGGATCGGCTTGACTCTTTATGGAAGAAAGCGATCGACCTTGATCGATCGCTTTTTGATTGAGGCCCTGCCGCATTTAGCCGCGGACGGTCATATTTTTTTGTACATTACGATGAAAGAATTCCGCCATATCGTGAAGCATTTTCCCCATCTCAAGCCGGTTGGTCGGGAAAAGGGATTGTTTCATTTTTTGGCCGTCGGTTTGCAACGCGGTTAACGACATGAGCCTGCCTTTTATTAACCAAACCGCATTGATAACCGGCGCGAGCAGGGGCCTTGGTAGATGCCTGGCATTCGAACTTTTCAAAAGGGGAGCCAACATTATTGCGGTTGCAAGAAATGAGGCAATGCTCGAGAGGGTCAAGGATCAGGCAGTTGAAAAAATTGAAAATGGGGAGCAACGTTGGGTCAATGTGGCCTGTGACGTCACAGATGAAAATGCATGTCGCAAAATGCTGGCGCAAGCCATAGCGCGGTTTCAGGGCATTGATATGGCGGTTTTTAACGCCGGCGTGTCTTTAAAGAAGCATTCGTATATGAATTACGCCGATATCCAAGCGACTTTTGATATAAATTTTTGGAGCGTGGTTCGGTGGCTCAATGAACTCCTCCCGGTCCTGCTAAAATCAGAGCAAGCGCGGATGGTTTTTATTTCCAGCCTCGGACGGTATTACGGGATCCAAAATTCAAACGGTTACAATCCGTCAAAAGCGGCGTTAAGTAATTTTGTCGAATGCTTGCGGGCCGATTTTTTGGCGCATGCTATCCCGATCCGCGTCATCCATGTCATGCCGGGATTCATCCGGACGGAAATGGTGCGCCGGCATCATTTTTTGCCTTTTGTTTTTTCGGCGGAAAAGGCAGCCGTGCGGATCGTAAACGGCATGGAAAAAGACCGGCCGGAAATCCGCTTCCCGTTCTCGATGTCCTGCGTGGCCCGGATCTTTTCTTTGCTGCCTGCCCGTACGGTCGTGGCGATAACAAGCCGGCTCGTGAAAGAATAAAGGATCTCAATGTCATCGGGACCACTATTAGACTATCAAACTATGACAGCAAATAAAACCGGCTGTCGTTATCTTTGGTTCGGTCTATGCTTTATTCTCATCACGGCATCTGTCCTGTTTCTGGCCGTTTTCGGCAACCTGGACAATAATGAGGGCTGGTACGGCAACGACACCTACTTGGTTATGTCGGGGAAAAGTATTTATCAGGACTTTTTCTATCATCGGCTGCCCCTTTTCATCCAGACCTATGCTTTGGCGGCGAAAATAACGGGCGCCGGCTTGCTGAAACTGAGAATGATATCGGTTGCTTTTACCCTATTGCTTGTGTTGGGGACCTACTTGTTTCTCAGGCGCATTACCGACCGAAAGATTGCCTTGATCGGGATGTTATTTTTTCTTTCGAGTTTTGATATTCTCCGTTATTATACGACCATTCAAAGTTATTCACTAGTGGCGTTATTATTGCTCGTGTCCGTATATATCTCTCTTTTGAAATCGAACCCTTTTTATAGATATTCTCTCATCGGCATATTATTGGCTTTCGTGCAATGGACGCGGTATCCCATTGACTACATCCCCCTGGCCTTTTTCATTTATCTTTTCGTGCTCTACCTCCGAAATCCCAAAGTTATTTACGTTTCCATCGGTTGTTTTGTCGCCACCCATGTTTTGTTGCTGGCGGTCTACTATTCGCCTGAATTCCGTTTTGACGTCGAGTACGGCATGTTTCAGGAAGCGCCGATGACCTTTAAAACCTTGTTGCAGTTTAAATCGCAATGGATTTCTTTCAGCATCATTTCCTATCTGGCGGTTATACTCATCGGAGGACTGCTGGCCATTCATTTCGCTGCAAAACGACCTGGAATACGAACCATCACGCAAACGATTCTTGAACGGGATTGGCTGTTCCTCACGTTATTGCTTATTGCGGGCAATGCCGGCATGTATTTTATGGCAGAGGCGGGCCACCCCGTTCAAATGGCTTATGTTTTACCTTTGATGATCATCATGGTAGCCTACATGCTGTTCAAATTCCTCCAAAGTCATAAGGGGATCAATCGAAGTGTTTTTTATGCCGGGTTGCTTTTTGTGCTTATTATTGGCGCATTTGTAAACGATCGAAATTTTAATTTATCAAGACGGCATGCGCATCTGTTTGTAATGAACAATATCGGCCGGGAAATCAGTAACGTGACGAGCGAGGAGGACCGCCTGCTTGTTTTCGGGCCCGTTATGGGCATATCTTCCTCCCGGTCGCTTGTTAGCGGTTTGGAGTTCGATCTTTTCGGATACACGGATGGAAGCATATCCGGCGAAGAGGTCAAGCGCTATCATTTGATGAATGACCAGGAATTGATGCGCATCGTCAAAAATAAGCAGGCGCAAATGGTGATTATCAATGAGAGATTTCTTTATTCGAAAGCGATGGGTAGGAAGCTGGAAAATGTAAGGGAAGAAATTCTTGGAATATTGGATAACGAGTACGAGCGGATTCATATCAACGATTCTTTTTATAAAGATGTTTTCGGCGTTATTAAAATTTATCGGCAGCCGGTTTTCAGTTATCTCCCTAAAAACGAAAGGTGAAGATAGCCAGGATATTTTCGTTATGATAAGTAAAAATCAGTTTTCAGAAGAGCGATTTTCGAATTCAGAATTGACCCCTGTTGATATTTGCAATGTTTGCGGATCGCGTCAAAAAACGTCGCTTTATCAGATAAGGAACTATCACTTGGTTACATGCCGGGATTGCGGACTGGTCTATGTCGACCCTCGCATCCGCCATCCGGAGGTTGTGTATTCGGACAGTTATTTCAAGGACGGACACGGCTATATGGATTACCTGTCCGGCGCGAAGGCATATAATAAGGCTTTCAGGAGAATCTTGAGACGGCTGGCCGCATACAATGGGGCGGAAAAGGGCCTTTTGGTCGAAATCGGATGCGCGGCCGGGTTTTTTTTAAAAGAGGCGCAAAAAGACGGCTGGACCGTGAGGGGTGTCGAACTGAATCGCGAAATGGGAGATTATGCCAGGACCCAATTGAAACTCGACGTGACGACAGGTTCCATTTACGACCTGTCATTGCAGGAAAGTACCGACTGCATCTGCTTTATCGATTGTCTCGAACATCTGGAGGATCCCAAAAAAGCCGTACTCTATGCCCATAGCTGTTTAAAACCGGATGGAATATTGTTGATCGCAGTTCCCAATATCGCGAGCTGGTTTGCGAAAATGATGAGGAGCAAATGGCATTTGCTCCTGCCGGAAGAACATCTCTATTATTTTAATAGAAAAACCATCAGCCGACTTTTAATGGAATGCGGATTTTACCGGATGGAAATCAGCCCGCACTATTACGGCCGGACGCTCGGAGAGTTGTGCGTCGCCCTGTATCCGGCGTTTACGAATGGCACGGTCGGAAAATGGGTCAGTCGCCTGGATTTGTCTTTTATCCTGTCGTTGGGAAATATCCTGGTTCTTTGCAGAAAAAAGCCGGATTAACATCACCCGCAAGATATGAAGATCCATTACGATACGATTTATCTCCTGTTTAAAAATAACAGCCGATTGATCAGAAGGTTCCATAAGGATCAGGGCTGTTGCTGTTTGATCACGGCCGAAAAAGGGATGACCGGCTGTTTGCGCGGCGACAAAGAGATCAGGGATCTGCCGTCTCTTTTCAATGGATCGTTCTTTGAATTCAATTATATCAATGAAGCTCAAGAAATCTTGAAAAGCATTCAGGAGAATTTTAATGCTTTCTTTCGGGTTCGTGCGGCAAACGGCGAGGTATCCATTGTGGAGGCCGGCGCG
>RPPU01000155.1 GCA_003819975.1 Desulfobacteraceae bacterium | reverse complement strand
ATGTTTCTCCTTCTTCCGGTTCAGGCCGGTTTTGAAGTCATCTGTTCGTACAGCCGTTCGGCGTCTTCCCTCCGGCACAACTCGGTGCCGGGTGTCATTACGGCTGCTGTGCCTGCGGCAACGCCGAAACGGACGGCATCGCGCAGAGCATTGCCGCGCGACAGGCTAAGCACAATGCCGGCTACCATACTGTCCCCCGCGCCCACTTTGCTTATGACAGGTACGGTCGGCGGCCGAATATGTTCATGACCTTCCTGCGACACCATCAGGACGCCGGCAGCTCCGAGAGAAATCACCACCGTCTTGCTCTGGCCGCTTCTGATAATTTCCGTTGCCATATTCTTTATCTCCAGATCATCCGCCGTTCCGGAGCCTCTAAGTTCTCTGAACTCGCGGATATTGGGTTTAATCAGGAAGACGCCTTCGCTCAGGGCAAGGCGGAGCGCCTCGCCGGACGTATCGACAACAACCCGGGCGCCTATTTCTTTACCGATACGGGCCACTCTCGCGTAAAAATCTTCAGGCACTCCGGGCGGGAGGCTTCCGCTGGCGACAATAAATTCAGGTTTGGATTTTATAGAAGAAAGTTCATACAGGCACTGTTGCCACTCTGCCTCGGATAGCTGAGGTCCGGGCATACCGAAGCGGTATTGCTGGCCTGTGGATTCCTCAAGTATGACAAGGTTTTCTCTTGTCCATCCGTTAAACGGGACTGGACGATGGTTGAGACCTTCCTGCTCGAACAGGAGCCTGAGCATTTCGCCAGTCGGGCCTCCTGAGGGATAGAGGGCAACAGATTCCCCTCCCAATTTCTTTATGACCCGTGTGACATTAATTCCTCCGCCTCCCGGCTCAAAAAGGGGCGTTTTGCAGTACAATTTCCGCTCTGCAATGACATGTCCGACGCTTGAACTCTTGTCAATCGCGGGATTCATTGTCAGAGTGACAATTGTTTTCATTTATCCGGCTCCGATGAAGGACTAATGCTTATTTTTCTAATGAGACCGAACCTGTATTGAACGCTCTTTTCAATTTCAATTAAGAATAAAATTGCCAACCCGACACCGATAATGTAAAGCCAGTCAAGCGGTAATAATGGCGCGCTATGAAAGGCTGCATTCATAAATGGTGCATAGACAAAAAGAACCTGCAAAACAGACATCGTCAGCACTCCGGCAATAAGATGCTTGTTTCCAAAAGGGTTAAGTTTGAGGATCGAGATCTGCAGTGAGCGACAACTGAAGAGATAGAAAAGCTCGCCAAAAACAAAGACGCTCGTTGCAATTGAACGGGCCACAGCTTCGCTGCGGCCGGATTGCAGAGCCATTTCGAACAAACCGAACGCGCCAACGCACAAAAGAACCCCGACTGAACAAATACGAATAATCAGAGGTTTGGTCAGAATTGGTTCCTTAGATGGCCGCGGTGGACGGGACATTATACCCGTTTCTTTAGGCTCAAAGGCCAGCATAAGACCAAGCAGTACTGCCGTAGTCATGTTGATCCATAATAATTGCACCGGCAGAATCGGCAGCGCGACGCCCGCTACTATCGCCGCAAGGATGACAAGCCCTTCGCCGAAGTTTGTCGGCAATGTCCAGGTTATAAATTTTACCAGATTATCATACACGCCGCGTCCTTCTTCTACTGCGGCTTCTATAGAGGCAAAATTGTCGTCGGTGAGAATCATATCTGCTGTTTCCTTGGCCACGTCTGTACCGGTAATTCCCATGGCAATGCCGATGTTTGCCTGCCGCAGCGAAGGCGCATCGTTGACTCCATCGCCCGTCATGGCAATAATATCGCCGTTTGCTTGAAGAGCTTTAACCAGGCGGAGTTTGTCTTCAGGCGCCACCCGGGCAAAAACCGATGTATGCCTTGCCCTGATAATGAGATCATTATCGGGTAATTCGCTTATGCGCTTGCCGTTTAATACGGCATCCTGCTCATTTGCGCTATCCTCATCCGTTATGCCGATTTTGCGCGCAATAGCGAGGGCCGTGAGTTCGTGGTCCCCGGTTATCATCTTGACGCCGATGCCGGCCGTTTTGCAGACGCGTACGGCAGCTATTGCTTCGGGGCGCGGGGGGTCAATCATAGCCTGGAACCCCAAAAAGGTCATTCCGCCGGACAGGTCCGCATGGGAAACAGCGCTTGCGCCCGGTTCGCATTGCTTCCTTGCGAACGCAAGGACGCGAAGTCCTTTCCGCGCCAATTCCCGGGCGGCCGCATGACTGGCTTCCATGTCCAGCGGGCCGGCGACTCCTGCGGGAAGAAACACGTCCGTGCAGCGGGAAAGCACGCTTTCCATGGAGCCTTTCATATAGATAACCGCGGTGGAAGCGTCGGTGTCTTTGTGAAGCGTCGCCATGTACTGATGCTGTGATTCAAATGGTATCGTGTCTGTGCGGGGAAGTTTTAATGCGAGGCTTTCCTTTGAAATGCCCGCTTTTCGTGCGGAAGTTATCAACGCCCCTTCGGTGGGATCGCCTTCGATTTTCCATCCGTCGCCATTCGATACCAGGTTGGAATCGTTACAGAGCATGCCCGCTATCAGACACTCCTCAAGCGAGCGGTTGCCGCCCGGCGGAATCATTGTTCCATTCAGGCTGAATTCGCCTTGAGGCGCATAGCCGACACCGGACACGTCAAACAGCTTACCTCCTGCATATATTTTCTCAACGGTCATCTGGTTCTGGGTTAGCGTCCCGGTCTTGTCGGAACAAATGATCGATGTGCTCCCCAGTGTCTCGACCGCGGGAAGTTTGCGTATAATGGCGTTACGCTTTGCCATTTTTGAAACGCCAATGGCCAGAGTAATCGTCAGCGCCGCCGGCAGACCTTCGGGAATCGCTCCAACTGCCAACGCAACGGCAGCCATGTATAGTTCCAGCAGGGATTCTCCGCGAAGAAAACCGACCAGAAACGTCGCCAGAGCAAGTCCTATGATTACATAGAGAAGCAGGGCGCTGAACCTGGCTATGCTTTTTGTCAAAGGAGTGGCGAGAACATCAGCTGATGAGATCATCGTATTGATTCTGCCTACCTCGGTGTTGTTGCCTATTGCGGCAACAATTCCCGTTCCCGTGCCGTACGTGACCAGTGTCGATGAATACCCCATATTGGTGCGGTCGGCAAGTACAATATCAGGCGGAAGGCTTTGCGTCTGTTTGATCACCGGAACCGATTCGCCGGTAAGCGTTGATTCGTCTATCTGCAATTCACGCAATTGAAGAATTCTCAGGTCTGCCGGAACCTTGTCGCCGGACTGGAGGACAACTACGTCGCCGATTGTCAATTCAGAAGCCCTGATGCGCTGCTTGTTGCCGTTTCTGATCACCGTGGCCTCGGCAACCATCGATTTGGCCAGAGATTCGATTGCTTTCACCGCTTTTGATTCCTGAATAAATCCGATGATTGCATTGACCAAAACAACGCCGAAAATAACGGATGAATCGGCCCATTCGCTAAGAATGGCGGTTATTACCGAGGCAATAAGGAGGATATACACCAGAGGCTGGTTGAACTGCATCAGAAACAAAATAATCGGGTGGGTGCCTTTTTTTTGCGTAATTACATTCTCGCCAAACACTCCTTTGCGGCGGGTCACTTCTTGGTCGCTCAAGCCGCTTTGGATAGACGATTCAACGTTTGCGAGCGTATCCATTTCTGTCAAGTTGTGCCAAATCAAACCATTTATATTCATCGCTTTATTCTCCATACTGTCAAAGGAACCTCAGATTCTTCCGGTATGCGTAGTAATCCTGCCCGTCCACTCCTGGGGCAGCATCCCGCTTAAGCTCCCGGTAACACCCTTTCAGGGGCAATCCCCTAAAATTCGTGTTCCCGATCCTCTTGTGTGGGCTTCCGGTTACTTAACAACGTTGCCACCCGCTCATGCAATAACGAGGCTGTATTGCTTTAGGAGGCTGCGCCCCTCCTTACGGCTCGTGCAATTCCCTATGTACGCTTCGTGTGGGTCGTTCGACGGTATGCCTATCCTTCCCAATCACGCAACACTCGGTATGGGAGGCCGGATAGGCCTTACCTAATGAGGACTTTCACCTCAACAGAAGCGCCAAGCTTGGCCTGGCGCACAAAGAACTTTCTTTTTACTGACCCAAGTATCAATCAAGCTGAATGGTTTTGCAAGCGAAAAAACCGCCAAAATACAGCCGCCTGGATGCTTTTTGACATGTTTTACCAGGACGGGAGAGTTTCCGAAGGGAAAATTCGGGATGGTAGAGGGATTTTATCGTTTTTTCAACTTATTGGCTTAAATACGGCCATACCTCACCTTTGAAACCCAGAATCGTTCTATTGCGGAATATAAAAGAAGCCATCTCAAAAAATCGAAAAATAGATTTCATCGATATAAAAAATTTTCGTAATTTTTCTATTCATCAAATCTTATTTTTGAAATAGCGATATCTTAACCGAATAATCCGGATCAGGCCAAAAAAATCACCAAATGACTGGATCGCGATCACGGCTCCGGGAACGGCGCTCTTATCTGGATCGACCTCTTCGATGAATACCTTCAAACTCTCCACATCGGACACGGGCAAAGCTGTTATGCAGAATACCGCAATTCAAATACCGGTGAATCGCTTGGATTAGTAGGGTGGTGTGCTTTGCGTTCGGTTTAAAACTGAGCCTTTTGGGTTATGTTGACCCTTTTGTTCGAGATTTTGTTCATTGTATATTCGACTTCTTAAGTTCGGAAAGTTTTTTTAAGGCCTGTTGTAAAAGTTTTTGGGCTCCTTGATAATCAGGGCGCAAACGAATAGCTGTTTCGACATCATTCAAAGCGGACTGATAACTCTGTGTTTCGTAATGGGTTTGTGCTTTAAAATAATAAACTTCAGCTTGCTTTTCCTCAATCTCCAAAGATTTGTCGAAGCTATAAAGCGCCTCATTGGTCAGCCCCATTCGTCTAAGCACAAGTGCGCGATTATTGAGGACTTGGTAATAGCTTGGATCGCATTTAAAACTGTCTTCAAAGTCCTTTAATGCATGCCGTTCTTTATTCAGCATAAAAAAAGCAAGTCCACGATGATTGTATATAATGGCACGTACTTTTAAAGGGGGATCGGCAGATAAGGCTTCACTGTAAAAATCGATAGCACGGTAATATTTTTTATCGTTATGAGCTTCCAATGCCTTGAGAAGGCTATTTTCGAGGTTATTTCTAAATTCCTCTCTTTGGTTCTCTTTACAATCCTCCTTTTCAATTACCACTTGATACTTAGGCAGTGAATCCGTGGAGATTCCTCTTGCTCTTTTTTGTAGTTCTGTAAAACGTTCACGGCCCCATATTTCTAATTCCTTTTGTTTGTCTCGTATCTCCTGAAAAATCATATCTGAAAGCACAAGATTCGCATTGAGAGCCGCTATTTTTTTACGGATGACCTTATTTCCCGTAAACTCGATGTCGCTTTTATATACCAGATCATGTTCTATTTCAGCCCAGGCGTCCTGTAATAATGTGCGGATTTGAATCTCACACAACGGGCAGCAAAAATCCGGTAATTCAATACTTAGTTTTTCCAATGAGATTTCCACATGAACGCTATCATAAGCAAATTCTCGGTAAGACAATGCTTCGGATTTTCGCTCAATGTCTACTACATCAAAAGATTCTTTAATTATTTCAACTACCCGCTCTACATCTTCCAAAAACGGAACAATAAAACGTAACCCAAACAAATCTTTAATCTTCAGATTTTGGTTGACTCCTGCATGGACGGGTCTCTGTTTTTTCGCATAAAGACTTTCAAGGGATTTGATTCTTATTCTTAATGTAAATTTTAATTCTTCAGCTCGAAGTTTATTGCTGATAGAGCTGGAAATACCGTTTAACAATTCCTCCCATGAAGGAAAATTGTTTTGATAGATTTTTTGCAGATCTTCTTCTTTATTGGACATAACGGGATTCAAATTGAATGTTTAACGCACAAAAAAAGCGTTTCTTAGCATTGTTTCTTTGGAATAAACTAATCCTCCAACATATACGAGTAACGCAATTTACTTATTGATACCGCGTTTGAAATGGTGGAACTGAACAGTTGAACATAGAGCAACCATAGCGCTCTCACGGTATTTCTTAAAAATATATTTATTTTCGGTCACAATAGTTAATTAAAAGGGTTAAAATGTTTTTCAAAAACTCAGATTTGAGTTTGTATTCATTAGCAAAATATGATAAGATAACTCAAATAGATCTTTCATTTTTCCATGTTCAATTAAAAATGGGCATGAAAAGGGAACGCTAAAACGATATCATTGCTATCGAAACTTATTCTTTTATAATCCGGAGTATAGAATAAGCCCCATGGGAGTGCAAGCAAAAAAACAACTTAAAATATGGCGCCTTTAACGTTTTTGGAATCAAATGATTGGCGTCATCCGCTCTTGCAAAAAACCTTATGTCTGTAAAATCTTTTCAAGTGTCCTAAAATCAAAACGATCGCATGCTTAGCCATTATTTTTGAACCCAATCTTTAATGAGCCCGCCCAGTTCAAGAAAACGAATACGATCGAGCATCGGGTATATGTTTTTAACGATCTCTATAAAAGCAAAATTCTCCCGCAACGCCCCTTGATCCGGCCGCTTGGCGATCGACTGAAACCCGCCGAAAATCAGGTTTCGGATTCCATGATCGATAAAAAACACCTTCGGCATACTGGTGAGTTCGACCCTTTTTCCGTCCACGAAAGGCCGCACCAAGCGGATAATATGACTGCCTTGTAAGATCTGCACATATTCCGATGCCGTATCATTGCTGATACCGGCCCGGGAAGCCCAACCCGAATAATTGCAGAGATTTCCGATTTGGCTGGACGCTAATTCGAGTATTTTCCGGAAAGCGCCTGGTAACCGGACTTGGAAACGATCGGACGCATCCTGGATGATAAAGGCTTCAACCAGGCCGGATAACTTCAGCTCCGGTTTATCCGAAAGTACGACTGTGGGATAGCCTCCGCAACAAAGCATCGGCGCTATTTCTTTTTCAAGATATTGATTCCGCAAAATCGGGCTTTTTTCATTTATCCGTTTTGAGATTTCGGCAAGGGAGAGCGGCAGCAGCAGGTGTCGTGAAGCCCGGCCTGCCGGGGACTCGCGGGTTTCGGCTTCCGGATCAAAAGAGGTATAAACAGAAATGAACCCTCCTGGTTTCTTATGCTGTCTTAATTGAGTATGGTTTTTAGCTGCCTGCGAAAAAATGATTTATGAACGGATCGGCTGATCGAAATTTATTGGATAAATCCGTACCCAAACGATTTATGCCGCAAACTTCCTTCTCTTTCCCTTCCTTAATCGATATTCGTATTCTTCAAGACTTCACAGGGCAGGCACGGGGGCCTGCCCCTGCGCCCTTGGCTCTTATTTCTTCTGGTGGCTTTGTGGCTTTGTGTGAGATATCTTCTCTCGGCTCCTTGGCTTATGTTTCTTCACCCTCGACCCCTTGAACCCTTGGCCCCTTGATCCCTTTCATTCTCCCGGACCCCTCTCCTTTCCCCTTAAACCCTGTCACCGTACTCGCCAAAGCCAACCCGAATACCCGGCTCGCGCCGGCCTGCTTCAGGATCCGGGCGCATTCATTGAGCGTGCTGCCGGTGGTCAGGACATCATCCACTAAAAGGATCACGCGGCCTTTGACCTTGCTTTTGTCCTCCAGTTTAAATGCCCGCCGCACGTTCTTACGGCGTTCCTCGCCCTTCAAACCGGTTTGCGGCTGAGTGGAACGCACACGCCGCAAGTTCAAGTAATCCAATTCCAATTCGGGCAACTCGGCCACATAGCGGGCCAGGAGTAAACTTTGGTTAAAGCCCCGTTCCCGCAAACGCTTGGCATGCAGCGGGATCGGCATGACCAGACCCCGTTCAAAGCCGGCCGACAGCTTTTGACCCGCGTATTGCTTCAAAAGCGGGCCCAGACTCTTGGCCAAATAACTTTTGCCACTGTATTTGAATTGATGAATCGCCTCCATCAACCCGCCCTCGAAAAGATAGGGCGCGCCGGCCCAATCGAAAAAAGGCCTTTTACGCAAGCAGTTTTCGCACACATGATTTTCGCCGATGCCTTGGGAAAAAGACCGGCCGCAAATGGGGCAATGGGGCGACTCCAAAGGAATGAAAGCGGAAAGGCAAGCCCGGCAAAGAAAATCGGACGGTTCCGCCGCTCCGGATTCTTCTTGCAAAAATGTCCGGCAAATCCGGCATTGCGGCGGATAAATCAGATCCAGGAATGTTCGCAGCACTCCCATGCGCATTCGTCCTCCCATGCCTTCATGATTCGAAATTCGGTGTTCGATATTTCATTACGGGATTCGATATTCACGGGCAGGCGCAAGGCACCGTAGAGACGATTTTATGTCTCTACGCCTGCCCCTACACCCCTTGTCCGCCGTAGGCCTTGCGAAGGCGGACCACACCTTCATCATTCGACATTCAGTGTTCAATATTCGATATTTTTCCGAACAGGCGCAAGGCACCGTAGAGACGATTTCATGTCTCTACGCCTGCCCCTACACCCCTTGTCCGCCGTAGGCCTTGCGAAGGCGGATTGAACCCTTCCCTCCCCCTTCATGCGTTCTTACCTTCCCACGTTCTCACCTTCTTACGTTCTTACGTTCTCACGTTCTCACGTTCTCACATTCT
>RPPU01000154.1 GCA_003819975.1 Desulfobacteraceae bacterium | reverse complement strand
GCGTTCGTCGCAAAAGCGGCGTCGTGCCGCCGCAATCCAAAATCCGGCTTATCCGCCGGATTCAGGGAATAACAAAGGAATAAGGATGGGTCGTTGTCGGCATCCTCGACATTATCCCATACTTTTTGAAAAGTCTTTTCAGAAGCCCTGGCCGCTAAACGGGTGAGACGGATATCTTCATTGCGATGACGCAGAAAATCCACGAAGTTTTCCACCTCAACCACGCGGTCGGGTTCGAGGGTGCGGATTTTTTCAATGAGAACTTTTTCCTGCGGACTGATAATCGATATATCTTGCGGTAAATTCATAGTTTACCCTATCCTTGCATTGCTTGTAAATATCAGATCGATATCAAACTATCCCTAATTGTATTCAACAAAGGATTTTCCTTAAGATAAGATTTAAGTTCTTTTCTGGATCTTTTATCAACATAGGTAAACAGGGTTTGGAATGTATCTTTTTTGAGCGATTTAAAATGCCCCTTTAGTTTGACTACTTTAAATTGCCATCGATCGCTCGCCCGATAAAACTTGCGATAGAGGGCGGCCTGGTTCAATTCCCTATTTTTTCCGATACTTTTAAAATTCAATTGTTCCAATTTTGCTCTGCGGTCCGGCAAACCGGCCAGGCCTTGAGAATCCGTATATAAGGTCAGACGAACCGGCCAATCGGATTTCGGAATGATTTTTTTAACTTCTTGCAAAGCCCACAACAGAGTTTCAATTTCCAGTTTGGTGGATGAGGTAAAGTCGAATTTTTTATATTTCACCCTGTCCTTTATTAGTTCCATCCGATCCGCATTGAGATCCAAGTCGGCGACCAGCAAATAGGCGCCGAAGCCTATTTGAAATTTTGGATTACAACTTACATCCGTAAAAAGAGACAGGGTGTGCATCGCCTTGCTTTCATTTGAACGTGAAAAAGTGGGAAAAAAAAGTGTGAAAGTGAGAACGTTTGAAAGTGTGAATACAGGTAGAGAAGAAGATAGTATTTTAAACAAAATGGGGGCAGGATAGTATTGCCTCCCATTTTGTTTGAGTATAAAAATCAGTTGGAAGATTTTTCCATTCCCAGCGGAGTCAGAATGATTTCGATGCGGCGGTTCTTCGCCCTACCCTCTTCGGTTTCATTGGAGTCGATCGGACGATAGGCGGCAAAACCGGCCGCATTCATCAGTTTCGGGTCCAATCCGGATTTTTCCTGGAGATAACGCACCACGGTCGTGGCCCGGGCCGTGGAGAGTTCCCAATTGGTTGCAAACCGCGATTGAAGTTTGGAACTGATGGGCACCATGTCGGTGTGCCCTTCGATATTGATCTGCTTGTCTTTGACTTGTTTTAAAATATCCCCGACCCGTTCCAATACTTTTTTACCCTCTTTCTTGATTTCCGCGCTGCCCGAATCGAACAAGACTTTTTCCACCATGGACAAAGTCAACTTGTCCTTTAGTTGGGTGATCGTGATCTGGCCATTTTCGATCTCCTTTTTCATTTCTTTCAAAAGGTCGTCATAAGTACTCTTTAAGCCGGAAACGGTTTTATCTTTTTCAACGGCGATCGCGTCACGTTGTTTAATGAGCTCATTGATTTGCCCCTTCAGATTGGCGATTTCCTTCTGTAAATCGGACCGGGTATCTTCGGCGGCATGTAATTTCGCAGCCAGGCCGGTTTTTTCATCTTCAACAGCTCGCAATTTTTTCTCAAGACCGGCTTCATTCTGCTCAACCGCTTTTAAATTTTTCTGCAGACCTGCTTTTTCGTCCTGCAGCGCCTGAAGTTGCGCTTTCAAAGTGGCGTTCTCTTTTTCCAATTCAATGACCCGCGCTTCCAATTTAGCCGCATTCTGCTGCAAAGTATCGATATCGCCCACGCGGGCGTTGTAATCTTCGGTTGTTATGCAACCGCCAAAAAGAGTCATGATCGATAATATTAGGAGCGCCTTTTTCATGAAATAATCCTCCAGGATTGGTTATTTTTTTTTAGAATGACCTCCGGCATTTGCCGGAACGACGTTGCCTTTTTTCGATAATCAGGAAAAGATCGGGCAACTCAACGCCCATTTATACATGTTGGGCCGGTTCTGTCAACCCATTCGACTTAAGCCTTTGGCTTTGGCCAAGCGCACAAAGTCGAGCATTTTCTGAAAATCTTTTTGTCCGGAAGCGTCTTCAACCCCGCTGCTCACATCCACGGCATAGGGTTGCACGGTTTCAACGGCCGCAGCCACATTCCCCGGATTCAAACCGCCCGCCAATATAATAGGACGGTTGGGTCTAAAGTCACGCAGCAAATCCCAGTTAAACACCCGGCCGGTACCGCCGCGTTGTCCCGGCACATGGCTGTCCAACAAATAGGCCGCAACCCGGTACGCTTTTAATTGAGCCAAGCCGGCTTGATCTTTCACGGCAAAACCTTTAATAACGGGCTGCCTGAAGCCGGTGCAATAATCGGGAGATTCTTCACCCTGAAATTGCAGATAACCCAAACCGGAGCGTTCCGCAACGGCTTTAACCGTATCAGCCTGCTCATTCACAAAAACGCCGGTTGTGCTCACAAAAGGCGGAATAGCGGCAATAATGTCCCGCACCTGATCCGGCGTTACCTTACGCTTGCTTTCGGCAAACACAAAACCCAACACGTCGGCACCGGCTTTTATGGCTGCCCGGGCTTCGGCTAAATTTTTTATACCGCAAATCTTGACCCTGATCATTCGTCAATATTCGCAACTGTTCCCTGGTCTGTCAAGTCTAACCTGCTTTTTACGACACATCCAATTTTTTTAATAAGGGACTGAAATTACTTATAATTTCATAAAATATAATTATCTTTATCAAAATGGTTCTAAAATTGCATTTAAATTGTGCGATTTGGAATCTTCTTTTTATGCAACGATAGGATACGCTATGAAAGTCTTGGTTGTTGATGATGATGCTCTAAGCCGCAAAATGCTGGAAAAAATCATCAGCACGCTTGCCGAAGTCACCAGCGTCGATAGCGGTGTTTCCGCGGTCCTGACCTTTAGCCAAGCTTTGGAAAAATCAACCCCTTTTGATGTGATCACCCTGGATATCACCATGCCGGGTCTTGACGGCATGGGTGCGTTGCAGGAAATCCGTAAAATTGAAAAAACCAAAAATCTTTCCAAAGACAAACAAACCAAAATAATCATGGTTACGGCTCATTCTGAAAAACACATGGTTTTGAGCTGTATTAAAATGGGGTGTGACGATTATATTGCCAAACCATTTGACAAAGATATCGTGCTCAATAAATTCAAGGGATTTGCCGCCGCCAAATCTTCAGAAAAAAGCGGCAGCGACGTCGAGCAAAAGGTTCAGCAAATCGTCAGACGTTTTAAAGAAGGCAAGATCTCTTTGCCGGTTTTGCCCCGCATAGTCCAGGACGTGCAGGCCATCATCAAAGAGCCGCATTCGACCATGGATCATTTGGCCCAGGTCATTGAAAAAGACGCTTTGATTTCCATGAAACTCATCGCAACAGCCAATTCGCCTGTTTATCGCGGAGCTGAAAAAATCCAATCCATTTCAACGGCGGTTCAACGTCTGGGTTACAAAGAAACCCAAAGCATTGTTTCGGCCATTGCCAACAAGGGTCTTTATATCGCCAAGCATAAACAGTTCGGCAAACTCATGGAAAAACTCTGGTACCACTCATTGGCCAGTGCCTACGGCGGCCGGGCCATTGCTCAAAAATCAGGTTATGGCGACGTGGAAAAAGCCTTTTTCATGGGATTGGTCCATGATATCGGCAAGGCCCTGATCATCAAAGCGCTGGACGAGATCACGCCTACAAACAAAGAAGTCGATGAAACGGAACTGATCGCCATTTTGCAGGACGTTCATACCCGCTTTGGGGCCGTGCTGCTTAAACACTGGGGCTTTGCCGATGAATTTTCCCAGGTGGCTTTACTCCATGAAGGCCAGGACATTTCCGACAAAACACCCAAAGAAATCCTTATGATCAACCTGGCCAGCAACCTGGCCCGCCGCATCGGCTATAGCCTGTTCGATATGGAGATCGATCTGGCTTCCATCACCTCTGCCCGATTTTTGCGGCTCAATCCCGGCCTGTTAAGCACGATTACCGAAAACGTGAAACAACAGCTTTCGGAAGCCCGGGACACATTCCAGGATTTCTAATTTTTTTTTGATCCTGAAACGCGCAGGATCAAAAAAAAATAAATTCCGGCAATGGATTGAGTCGGAGCATGAGTTTCCGCGAGATTGCCGGAATAAGCCCCCGTAAGAATATTTTTCGGCTCGGCCCTGTCAGCCCCCTCAATCATGATACGACCCTATCAAATCCCGGCATGGATTTATTTTTCTCGATTTCTGAATTCTGACTTTTATTCACCTGAGCCCTTACAACGCTTTTCGAATTAATGGGTTGACACAAATGCCTGTATTTATTATGGTTGTGTATACAACAGATTATGTTTTTATAATCAAAAAAAAGGAATCGAATCATAAAAATTCATGGACTCCAAAAAACAAAAACAACGCCATGCCTTTGATTCATCTGTTCCGCGCCCCCTGTACCAACAAGTGAAACATTATATCTCCGAACAAATTCGTTCCGGCGAATGGGGCCGGCACAGCAAGATCCCTTCGGAAAACGAATTGGTGGAGACTCTGGGCGTTTCGCGCATGACCATCAATCGCGCCCTGTCGGAATTGACCGGTGAAGGCCATTTGGTCCGCTTGCAAGGCGTGGGGACTTTCGTGGCCCAACCCAAACCTCTTTCAGCCTTATTGGAAATAAAAAGCATTGCCGAAGAGATCCATAATACGGGCGGGATTCACAGTTGTGAAGTATATCTATTGCGGGAAGAAACGGTTACTCCTGAATTGGCCGGTTCCATGGAATTGCCGGTCGACGCACCGGTGTTTCATTCGATCCTGATCCACCGCGACCGGGGCAAAGCCATTCAGCTCGAAAATCGTTATGTCAATCCGGCCATGGCTCCGGACTATTTAAAACAGGATTTCACCGTCATGACTCCCAGCGAATACCTGACCGGCATATCGCCGGCGACCGAAGTGGAACATATTATCGAAGCCATTCTGCCTAATGAAGAAGTCCAGGGTTTTCTCGAAATGGACCCACACGAACCTTGCCTGGTGCTCTTTCGCCGGACCTGGATCAACGACATTGTCGTTTCCCGGAACAGCTTCTTCTATCCCGGTTCGCGCTACCGCATCGGCGGCCGCTTTAAACCGACGGCCGGAAACCGCCGGGGAATGGTCTGAAAAAATTCACCGCAAAGACACCAAGACTCCAAATGTTTTTTATTCCTGAAAACCGGAAGTCGGGGTTTAACGCTCAATTTTTGTCCAGCGCTGCGCGCAGTTCCCGGATGGTTTGGCCGTAATCTTTACTGTAAAAGATGGCGGAGCCGGCCACGAATACATTGGCGCCGGCCGCGGCGACCAAGCCTATATTCTCGCGGTTGATGCCTCCGTCTACTTCTATTTCCGTCTTCAGCCCTTTGCGGTCGATCATTTCTTTCAAATACTTGATCTTGGGTATCACTTGAGGAATAAAATTCTGGCCTTCAAATCCCGGATTGACGGTCATAATCAGGATCATATCCGCCTCATCCAGAATATATTCGATCATCTGCAAAGGAGTAGCCGGATTAAGGGATACGGCCGACCGGACGCCGTGTTTGCGGATGAGCTGCAAAGAACGGTGCAGATGAGTGACCGCTTCGGCATGCACGGTCAAAATATCAGCCCCGGCTTTAACAAAGGGCTCAATGAACGGATCGGGATTGGCGATCATCAAATGCACGTCCAACGGCAACGGGGTCACCTTGCGTACGGCTTTGACGACCAGCGGCCCGATCGTGATATTGGGCACAAAGCGACCGTCCATGACATCGATATGAATGTAATCGGCGCCGGCTTTTTCAACGGCCCGTACTTCTTCACCCAATCTCGAAAAATCAGCCGATAAAATTGAAGGGGCTATTTTAAACATATAGATCTCCTTACCTTAATAAAGTGAGAAAGTGTGAAAAGGAGGACGTGTGAAGGTGTGAAAGTAAAAACGAAATCTACAAATGTCTTTTTCCTGCCTTAGTGACGTTCTCATTTTCACCCATTCAAACGTTCTCATATTAGGGCGCACGCCGTGCGCCCCTACGTTCACACACTCTGACTTTCTCACGTTCAAACGTTCACACATTCTCACGTTTATTCTCGTATCAAGAGTGCCGCGAAAAACCCATCCATACCATGAATGGAAGGAAAAGTCTGCAAAAAATCGTTCTCATTGATTAAGGGTTTAGCCCAGTCCGGAGCGGTTTGCTTTAACGGGGCCAATTGGAAATCTTTATGGGTTTTCAAAAAATGTTCGATCACCCTTTCATTTTCTTCAGGATTCAGCGTGCAAGTCACATATAAAATTTTACCGCCCGGCCGCAATAAAGCGCCGGCGGCATGCAGAAAAGTATTCTGAAAATCGGGTAAAAGTCTTAAATCCGCCGCGGAGCGGTTCCATTTGGCGTCCGGGTGTCTGTGGATCACGCCCAAACCGGAACAAGGCGCATCAATCAGGATTTTATCGAATGGTTTAGAAAATAAAAAGGGGGCTTGGATTGCGTCACCTTGCACCGGATGAACAGAGCGAATATGGAGGCGCTTGTTGTTTTGGATCTGAAGTTTTAATCGATTCCACGCCGGTTCCAGAGCAATAATCAAGCCTTGCTCATTCATGAGCTGAGCCAAATGGGACGTTTTACCGCCTAATCCGGCGCACAGATCCAGAACTTTTTCATGGGGTTGCGGATCGAGCAAATAAGCGGCAATCTGAGCAGCCTGGTCCTGGACTTGAAACCAGCCGGTTTTAAAGCCGGGCAATTCCGTAACCCGGCCTCTAAAATCAACCAGTTCAACTCCCATAGGCGAATATTGAGTTGGTTTAGCAAGGGTTCCTTGATCAGCCAAATGCTGAATAAACGTGTCCCGGCTTATTTGCAAGGAATGGACTCTGAGGATGGTCTTGGGAATTTGATTTCCGGCGGCCAGCAGAGACTCGCAATTTTCCATTCCGAATTCCGCCAGCCATTTTTGCACCAGCCATTCCGGGTAGGAATAAAAAACCGAAAGAAACCGCACCTTATCCCGGGTTTTGTCCGGAAAGGCGATTCGATCTTTGGAACGGCAAAGGTTTCTAAGCAGTCCGTTGACAAACGCGGCAAGATGAAACAATTTTTTTCTTTTGATTTGCAGGACCGCTTCATTCACGGCCGCCGATTCCGGGATTTTATCCAGGAAGAAGATTTGCAGGCAAGCCAAGCGCAGTATATTCAGCGCCAGGGGATGGATCTTCTTTAAAGAAGAATCCGCGGCTTGGCCTATGATCCAATCCAACCTGAGCCGCCAGCGCAACACCCCCTGCACCAACTGGTTTATTAAAGCCTTGTCGCGGTCATCCAAATAAGTATGGGTTTCAAAAAGTCGGTCGAGTTGATCGTTGAGGAAAAAACCCTGTTTGGTAAGTTGATTAAGGACCCCTAAGGCCAAATCTCTAGGATGGGACTTTTTCATGATTTAAAAAAGTTTGTATGCCCCTTTCAATCAATTGGAGGTCCACATCCGTATCGTAACAGGGTCCGTTCGGTCTGCGATTCAGAATGCCGAAAACCGGCAAAGGATAAGAATCCTGAATGCCGCTGGTCAAATCGCGCTCGCAAGCCACGCCGATGATAATATCGGGCCGTTTATCCACGACGATCTTGCGGGCCAGGGTGCCGCCGGTGGCCACGGCGATCGAGACCCGATATTTTTGCGACAACGCAACCAGGTCTTTGATTTTACACTTGCCGCAGGATTTGCAGTTTTCCACTTTTCCGGTGATCCGCACACTGCACTCATGGTTCTGCAGACAATGCGGCAAAAGAATGAGCATACGCTCCGGTTTGATGTTCTTGGCTTCGTTTAGAACCAGATGATTGTTGATGACGACAAACGACCTTCGGACGCTGTTCTTGTCGATGCCCACGCATTTCCCGGCTACAACCAATAAAGGAAACAAAAACCGGATCATGACTCCGCGAATACGCCGGTTGAAAAAAAGGTTGCGGCCCCGGATAATGGTCAGGACCAGGGTCAATGCGCCGCCGATCATAAAAGCCATGGCCGCGCCAAAGACAACCGCCATGACCCAAGGCAATTGCGGGTGGATATAACGGAAGCCGACATACGGAATCCACCAGAGCAATACGGCCGCGCCCATTAAAACCAGGCAGATCAACAACAAGAGAATAATGAAATTTCGTTTTTCAACGTATTCATTAGGGACCTGACGGATAATCGGTTTTTTGGTCATGGGGCGTTCGCTTAGTTTTTCAGTATTTGTCATTGGTATCTTAAAAGTTAAATTACGCTCAAAAGTTCGGGATATTTTTTACCACCCAAACGCTAAAACACGAAGTTAAAAAAAAATTAAATCTTGGTGTCTTGGCGCCTTAGGGGTGAAGGCCGTATCGAATCGAATGAACGCCACCTGACTTTCACCGGCCCAAAAGCGTCCCGGCCGGTATGCTAAAACCTCTCAAAAATTCAACCGCCCCCATCCTTTTTTTGCCCGGATATTGTACTTCGCGGATGACGACTGCGCCTGGGGCTGTTTCAACGAGCAGTCCTTCAGTTTGATTTTCCGCAACCCGGCCCGGTGCGCTGCCGGATGCCGGC
>RPPU01000153.1 GCA_003819975.1 Desulfobacteraceae bacterium | reverse complement strand
CGGTCCAAACCGGGTGATCAAAAGGCACCAGACCGTGCAGGGCAAGATAATTGCGGAAATTGACGGCCGAACCGCTTTCCACGATCAATCCGGGCAGCTCATCCTGATAATGCAGGGCGATTTCCGTGACGCAAAGACTGCCCAGGGACCGGCCCATAACAAAGAGGGGCCCAATATAACCGTTTTCACTGAGCCACTGTTTAGAACTTATAAAAAGAGTTTGGGCATCCTTGAGGAGAGCGGCGATCGTTGGCGTGCCGTCGCTGTAACCATAACCGCGGTAATCGGTCACGAGCAGGTTGAGTTTGCGGTTATTGAACAAAGGCGCGATTTCATCATAATCGGGCGCGATTTCGCCGTTGCCGTGAAAGAAAAGAATCGTCGGCAGGGCTTTTTGCGCCGGATAAAAACGGCAGCCGATGGAAAGGCCCGGTTCCACCTCGAAAAAAACATTGCGGGCGTCCTTTTTCCCGTCGCCCGGCAAGTGGAGGGGGTAAAACAGGATCTGATGTATTTGAGGTTGATCAAGGATTTTAAGAGGATCGAGGGTATTCATATTGTAACAGCCCTAAAAATCGGGATTTTTTTGTCTGAATTATAGATGAATCGGACTTTGGGTACAAGGGAAAACCAGCGATAAGTTTTATTGGGTTTTAGGCTATTGTGATTAATATTCTTGAACCCTATGGACTTTTTTAAGGTTCTGAGTTATAAGAATCGGAGATTCCGATATAAATAACCTTATATGGGAGAATACCCATGATGGCACGCAGAATAATCCGCTTAGCTCTGGTTCTGGGGTTTATTTGCCTGGCCGCGTGCCGGCAGTCTGTGCCGGATAGCCCAAAAGAAACCACAAAAGACAAAGAAGCCGAAACCTTTCCGCCCGCGGAATTGATCGTTTCCAATATCAAGGAAACCCAGGCCAGCGTTGCTTTGGTTTTTAAAACCGTTGAAACGGTCAAGGCTCCTCAGGAGAACGATATCTATGGCGAGTGGAAAATTCAGGCAATAGTGAAAAGAACTTTTAAAGGCGATTTTAAGCCCGGGGACTCGTTTGTTTTTTTCTGGCGGTTTGAAAAAGGGATCGCGGCGCCCAACGCTGAAAGCGCGTGGATCGGCAGCTTTGACCGCAACGAAAAGGGCGATTATTATGTGCCGGATAACGGGTATGTGTTCGAAGCCTCAAAAGCCCTGGAGAACTTGTTTGAGAAGGCTGTGGCGGAAAAAGGGAAATGATGAGTCGTAAATTAAAACCCCGCGAGATCGTTTATTGGATGAAAGGGCACATTAAAGCGCATAGGAGGAATCATCATGGGATTGCCTAGAACCGTGGTCGGATTCGGTCCTACGGATCTCCAGGATTATTGGGATATGTTGACCTGGAAGACAACCGAGGAGATCGATTTTAATTTTATCGATTGCGGGCTGTACGACGATCCGCAAAACGATAATGAGCAACATGTGAAGGAAAAAGTCCGGGAGGTCATGGAGGCCACGGATCGCTATGTGCTTTTAATCAGCGAGGATACAAAGTTCAAGTGCAAATACATCCGCTGGGAAGCCCAGGTGGCGATTGAAAAAGGCTGCACCATTATCGGCGTCAATCTGGACGGAATCCGGGAGCTGGATGAAGAAACCTGCCCCGCCGTTCTCCATAATATCGGCGCTACGTTTGTGGCCTTTTCTCCTCAAATCGTCGCCTATGCCATCGAGCATTTCAAGATGAAAGACAAAGGCAACTGGAATTATGACGACGATTTGTATGAGGAGTTGGGGTATAGCGAGGAAGAATGAATATTTTTTCGGCCCTGAAAAGCATAGGGCCGAAAAAATATGAATTCCGGCCAACCGGAACAGAAGTTCCAGTGTGCCGGAACAGGAGTTCCAGCGAAAAGCGCCGGAATGAATCTGATGGTAAGCCGCGCGATTTTTTTCTTGCCGTCAACAATTTATCGATGTATGCACCCTAAGCGATTATCATGTCAAAAATAAAAGGCGTATTCTTCGATTGTTACGGGACTTTGTTCCAATACGGAGACATGGCGGCAGCCTGGAACCAATGGCTCGATTCGATTTATGCGCAATGCCGGGAACTCGGCATGCAAACAACCCGGGAACATTTTTCAATTGCCTGCCACGGTTTTTTTTCCCGGCCGGAGCCGGCTGGCAATGAAAAGTTGACTGTTTTCGAAAGAAGGATGTTCCAATTTCTGGAAGAATTGGTGCTTAGGTTCAGCCTGGACGATCTACGCAGGATTGTCCATGAGGCCGTGGCTGTTTGGCATGGAGAAATCAGCCTTGCCGAGGATGCGGCGGGTTTATTGAATGATTTGAAAAAAATGGGTAAAAAAATCGCTTTGGTCAGCAATTTCGATCATCCGCCTTATTTAAGATATCTGTTGCAAGAACACAAAATCGATACCTGTTTTGATTCCATTGTCATCTCCGGCGACGTGGGCATTAAAAAGCCGGACCCCGCCATTTTCAACCGGGCCCTGCAAGCGACAAAATTAAATCCGGAAGAGGTCGCCTATGTCGGCGATACGGATGAAGATATTGCGGCGGCCCGAGCCGCCCGCATGCTGCCCATATTAATCCAAAGAAACGCACATAAGAACACTTTTTTGGATTACCAACATAATCGAAGTAAGCACAAAAGCCCAATACCGGAAGAAGGGATTGATTTTTTAAGAATTCATCACCTTAATCAGTTGAAAGAAATAATCTAAAATCACTTACAACAGCCGAGTAAGGGTTTTTCAACAAGAGCACGCCTTTGGCTCCATCACGATTCATTACGTTCCTATTCATTAACCCTGACCTTTTTCATGCTTCCCAACCTGATTTTCATTTTTTTATTTTTAAATAACCCCAGCGCATAAAACCAGGCCTTCCGAATGAATAGGCTATCTGCATTATTACAGGGTAGGGGCGACCGGTCGGTCGCCCTTGCTGTGCAACACAGGTTATTCCTCTATAGTGCGCAACTCCTATCTCTTTGAATTTTTTAGAAAATTATTGTGTAATGACCCAAATATAAAATATGGGTTTGAAATATACATATTTTTATATTATTAAGGTATATTTTGTTTGACATAGTGATTTTATGGGGTTAGTTATAACCATTTTTTGAAAATAAGATTTGTCAAACTGTTAGACAATTTGAGAAAATAAAGATATTTATTGAGATGAGCATGAATTTTAGCGGTTGGATCAATAAAACGCCAACTGAAAAACTGATCGAATTTAGAAAGGAATAAAACAATGGCTTACAAGGTGATTCAATGGGGCACAGGGGCAATGGGCAGCGGCATGGTTAAAATGATGTTGGATAAACCGAATTATTTCAAAGTGGTAGCCGGTATCAAACGCCGCGAAGTCAAACCGAAAACCGATCTGGCTGAAGCGCTGGGGCTTAAACAAAAAGTGGGTTGTTATGTCTTCAATGATCCGGCCCAGGCTTTAAGCCGTAAGGCGGATATTGTCCTGCACACCACCGATTCTTTCACCCGCACGGTTTACCAGGAATTGATCGCCATTGCCAAAGCCGGCAAGAATTGCATTACCATAGCCGAGGAGATGAGCTATCCTTGGGCCAAGGAACCGGATTTGGCCAAAAAAATCGACAAAGCTTTCAAGGCTAATGGCGTAACCTGTTTGGGCACGGGCGTCAATCCCGGGTTTATCCTGGATCTCGTGATCGTGACCCTGACCGGCGCCTGTTTGGAAGTGAACAGCATTGAAGCCCAGCGCATCAACGATCTTTCGCCGTTCGGCGACACGGTTATGCGCACCCAGGGCGTGGGCACTACTCCTGAAGAGTTTCAAAAGGGGCTGAAGAGCGGAGCCATTGTGGGTCATATCGGGTTCGACGAATCCATCAACATGATCGCCAAGTCCCTGGGCTGGAAACTCTCCGGCATCAAGCAGACCCGCGAACCGATCGTCAGCAAGGTATACCGCGAAACGCCGGTGGTCAAAGTGCAACCCGGCATGGTGGCGGGTTGCCGGCATATCGGCATCGGTTATGTAAACAACAAGCCCAAGATCACCTTGGTGCATCCCCAACAGATCCATCCGCATTTGGAAAACGTAAACACCGGCGATTACATCAAGATCGACGGCAATCCCAACATCAATATGAGTAATGTGCCCGAACTGCCGGGCGGCAAAGGTACGATCGCGGTGGCGGTCAATATGATCCCGCACGTGATCAAAGCCGAGCCGGGTCTCAAAACCATGTTGGATCTGCCGGTGCCGTCGGCGTTGATGGGGTAAGCAGCCGGAATGTGAAAAGCCAAACATGAAAAGTGAAACGTAAACCGCAAAAAAGTTGTTGTGTTGATCGGTTGTGGGTTGGCGGGTTACGGGTTTTAAGAACGTGAAAAGGCAAACGTGAAAAGCGAAGCCTGAATCGTAAAAAAGGAAGTTTTTGAGTAAAACGGTTGCGGGTTTTAAAAGCAGAAAGGTAAACCGTATTAGAGCATGTTCTGAAGCCCTCAACCGGCATTGAACGGATTAAATGAGAATTTAAAAAGCGACAATTTAAATCAGGATTTGACTCTATATTGCAAAAGGAGCAATCATGAAAACAAATCAAGAACCGGTCAAAGCCGGGCACTGGGTCGAATTGACCCGGGTGGTGCTGCCGGCCGCCAAGCGGGCGCCCAATTTGCCGGCGGAAACCAAGAAGACCGATTTGGTGCTCAAAGTGCGCGGCTTTTTGCTGGAAGACGCGGCCCTGGGCGCCGAAGCCAAGGTGCGCACCCTGGCGGAACGCGAATTAACCGGCATCCTGACCGATGCCGAACCCCGTTTCCCGCATGATTTCGGCAATCCGGTTCCGGAGCTGCTGCAGATCGGCCGGGAACTGCGAGCCGAGGTACGTGATATTTTGCAACAAGAACGAGAAGCGAATAAATAGAGAGGAACAGATATGTCCCGGGATACCAGTTATGAAGCAGTCATGGCCCGCCGGCCGGAAATTATGCGCAAGGCTTTGGGCTTGGATTACAAGCAATTCGAACGCGGCGGTCTGGCTTTCGATTACGAAGCCATGATGAAAGCCACCGGTTACACCATCAATCGGATTATGGATATTCAACATAAATCCAAGGTCGGCAATACGCCTTTGTTCGAGCTCAAGAACATCACCCGTCTGGTGCGCAAGACCGCCGCCAAAGGCAAGGGCGCGCGTATATTCGTCAAGGATGAAGCGGCCAATGCTTCCGGTTCGTTCAAGGCGCGACGCTCCAGCATCTCCATTCATGAAGCGGCCCGGCAGGGATACGCCGGCGTCGTGGCGGCCACCAGCGGCAATTACGGCGCGGCCGTGGTCAGCCAGGCCGGCATGCACGGTCTTAAGACGATTATCGTACAGGAAATCTTCGACTCGCGCATGGTGGGCCAGCCCGAGATCGTTGAAAAAGCCCGGGTCTGCGAAGCCTTGGGAGCGGAAGTTCTGATGCTGACGGTGGGCCCGGAACTTTTTTACGTCATGCTGAGCGTGCTTGAGGAGACCGGCTATTTCAATGCTTCGCTTTACACGCCGTTCGGCATTGCCGGTATCGAGACTTTGGGTTATGAAGTGGTCAAACAGTGCCAGGAACAATTCGGCCGGGAGCCGGACGCGGTGCTGATCACTCATGCCGGCGGCGGTAATGTGACCGGCACGGCCCGCGGGGTGCGCAAGGCCGGCGCCAAAAAAACCCGCATCATCGGCGCTTCCGTGGACCTTTCCGGCCTGCATATGGCCAGCGACCGTGATTTCAACCGCAAGAGTTTCACCACCGGTCATACCGGGTTCGGCATTCCTTTCGCCACCTGGCCCGACCGTTCGGACGTGCCGCGTTCGGCGGCGCGGCCCTTGCGTTACATGGAAGAGTATTACACCATCACCCAAGGAGAAGTTTTTTACACCACGGAGATGCTGGCGGCCTGCGAGGGTCTCGAACGCGGCCCGGCCGGCAATACGTCCCTGACTGCGGCGATCGACATTGCCCGCCACATGGATCAGGACCAAATCGTGGTGGTGCAGGAGACCGAATACACCGGCGCCGGCAAACATCCCACGGCCCAGCTCACTTTTGCCAAGCAGAACCAAGTTCAGGTGCGGCGGGGCGATCCCAAAGAAAACAAGCCGGGCGAAGCGATCGTGATTCCCGAGCATTTGAGCCAGATCCGCGCTGTGGAAGTGCCCATGGACAAACTCAGAAAATCCTATCTCAAAAACATTATCAAGGAACTGAACGGCCGCGAACCGAGCGCGGCGGAGTGGGATTATCTGGCCGAGGAACTGAATACGGATGTGCAGAAGGTTAAAGAGCTGCTCAAAACCGTGAATGAATAATTTGCTCACCGCCCGCTTCAGGATTGTTTGAACAGCACAATCCTTCGCTTGAGACGCAGAGGGCGCAGAGATTTTTCTTTTTTAAACAGCTTGCGAATCTTAAAACTATTGTTTTGAGATGAAAAAAACGTAAATCAATCAACCCTGAGGAGATTAATCATTATTACTGCTCGCATAGGTACAGCGATGGTAGATACTTGAAAAAGAATTCATATATAAAAACCGTAGAGTTTATTTCTCCCTGCTGTCCTCTCAACAGCAGGGAGAAAAATAAATATTCTCTGCGAACTCTGTGTCTCGAGCGAAGCGGGCGGTGAATCCCGGTTTTATGATTTTAAAGGAGATTTAGTTTATGCCCCGTGTCAAGGAACAAAAAGACGATTTTGAAACCCGGCGCCGGTCTTTGGCGTCTTTAAGCGAAGAGGATCTTAAAAAACGTTTTTGGGACCTGTGCGAGCAGGTGACCCGGCCCCTGATCGAACTGGCCTATCAACATACCAGCCCCTCGATCGAGCGCAGCGTGCTGATGCGCATGGGCGTCAATTCCTTGATGAGCAACGCCATCGTAGGCCGATTGCTGAAAGAGAATCTTTTGGGCAAAGGCGCGGGTCATGCGCTTTTGCGTTTGATGCACCGGGAAAAGAAGAGCGTGCTTGAAGCAGCCCGAGCCATTTGCGAAGGCCGGACCTTGGTCGATCTTTTTCAAGATAAAAACGTAACCGTGCAGCAATTGAAAGTTAAAGCATCGGCTGCGACTCAAAACTCGTCCATGCCTTCGGTTGCTGCCATCCCGCCTAAGCTGGATCCCAAACAGAAACTGGATATTCCGGCTTTAATGAAAGATTTGGAACATTATCATCCGCGACGTAGGGGCTGGACCTGGCGCAAAGCCGGGCCGCAAACCTATTTCAAATTCGCTTATCGCGATATGTCGGAACCGCTGAAGAACTCAATCGGCCTGCCGGCGAGCCGTTATTTCGATAACATCGATCCCCAACCCAAACAGGTCATTACCACCGAGATCGCGTCCGGCCGTTTTGAAGACGACATCCGGCGCATGCGCATGGCCGCCTGGCACGGCAGTGACCACATTATGGTCATCCGCACCATGGGGCAGAGTCATTTCGACAGCTTGATCGAAGGCACGCCCGAGGGCGTGGGCGGGGTGCCGATTTCGCGCAAGCAATTGCGGGCCACGCGACGCGCCCTGGACCTGATCGAAGACGAAGTGGGCCGACCGATCAATTTTCATTCCTATGTGTCGGGCGTGGCCGGTCCGGAAATGGCCGTGCTCTTCGTGGAAGAAGGGGTCAATGGCGCGCATCAGGACCCCCAATACAACGTTCTTTACCGCAACATCAATATGGTGCGCAGCTTCGTGGACGCGGCCGTGGCCAAGCATATCATGGCTTTCGGCAATATCTTCCAGATCGACGGCGCCCACAACGCCAATGCCACGGCGCGCGAGGCCTGGTGCGTGATGCCGGAACTTTTGGTGCAGCACGGTATCAATTGCGCTTTCAGCGTCAAGGCCGGTATGAAAAAGGAGAATATCGGGCTTTCCACGGTGCCGCCCAACAGCGCGCCCGCGCCCAAGCTCTGGTTCGATCTGCCCTATGCCGTGGCTTTGCGGGACTTTTTTCAAGAGTTTAAGTTCCGGGCCCAGCAGAATACGCGTTATATCGAGTCCGACATCGAAGAGGCGACCCGCACCCACGTAGTGGACACCCTAATCAGCGCCTTGACCCACGCGGATGTGCAGAGCACCATTACGCCGGATGAAGGCCGCAATGTGCCCTGGCATTATAATAATATCCGCGGCATCCAGACGGCCAAGCAGACCCTGATCAGCCTGGACGGTATCAAAGAGATGGTTGAGATTAAGCGAGAGGGCCCGCTGGGCCATATGGCGCGCGAACTCAAAGAGCGCGCTGTGCTTTTTCTGGAGGATATGGTTAAAAACGGCGGTTATTTTCAGGCCGTGGCTGACGGGCAGTTCGTGGATTCGGGCCAATACCCGGAACGCCACAGCGACGGCATAGCCCGCGATCCCGAGGGCGGCATCGCGGCCGGCAGCATTGTGAAGCGCGAAAAAGATTATCTGGCGCCGGTTACGGCCCATTTTGGTTATAACAGTCTGGAACAGACCGCGGATCTATCGGGCGCCGACACCTTCAGCAATCCGGATCTCATTCCCTGGACGGATGAATTGGACCCGGAAGACAATGTGCATCAACGCCTGCGCCAGTTAGAGGAGGACCGCCGCAAGCATTTGCTCAAGCCGGAAGTGGAATGGCACGGCGACGGTATCGTGCAGATCAATGTTTTTTTTCCGGTTAGTTTGGATTTGGCCGAAGCCGCGGCTTTGGAGCTGGCCGCTAAGATGAATTT
>RPPU01000152.1 GCA_003819975.1 Desulfobacteraceae bacterium | reverse complement strand
TTACTATCTCCAGAAAGCCTGCAAGTACAGGGACATGGCCCGCGCCTTTTTTGAAAAAATGACGGGGTCACGCCTCATCATGGATTCCATGAACGATGCCCAGGCATTGGCGCTCTACTTGGAGGCGGAGAAAAGAGGGATCCCGGTCGAAATCATATCAAAACGGGACATTCGAAAATCGAGAGCAAAGGCGTTGGGGCTGAATTTTTTATGGTTTTCAAATGAAATCGTCCGCACCCTGTTCCGGACCGTGAAGCGAAGGCCCGCGCGCGATAAAAGCAAAATGGTATTCTTTTTTCACGGCGCCAAGTTCTATGCCTCGTTACGGCCGGTGATAGCCGAAATCGCTGAAAAAAGCAGTGGAAAAGTCGCAATTATTGCAAAAGGAGAAACGGCCAACGGAGACCGCTCGCCGACGCAGACCGGACAGCCTATCGATTTTGATGATTTCAGGGATTTCAAATATCTAGGCAAGCTGTTGCAATGTTCTTTTAGAATTAGAAAGGAGTTGCATAAGCATCTGAGTTGCATAGCCCGGCAACCGGGTCCAAGCCTATTCCGTGAACCCCGTTATCTGGGCTATCTGTTCAAGACATGGTTTCAGGATACGGCCTACCGGAGCATTCGATCCGTCCTGCTGGCCGACAGAGCCCTTGAACGACTGCAACCCGGTGTTGTTATTGTCGCGGATCCCACCGATTATGTGACCAAGGCGTTTACCCTGACCGGCCGGACACGAGGCGTTTCGTCCTTTTGCATTCAATTCGGCATGGCATCAAAATACGACAGCGAATGGAGGTATTTCAAACAAGATTATCTCGGCGTCATGGGCGCGGAAATCGCCGCCATTATGAAAAACAACGGCATTCCCGAAGAACGGATATATGTTCTGGGAAACCCGCGTTATGATTCCTATTTTCCCGATGATCATCTCAAGGACCGGGTGCGGAAAGATCTCAATGTGCCGGATTCGCATGTCCTGGTTGCCTTTATGTCGGTGCCTCCGGTGACCGAAGGGATCGGCAAACGGGAGGCCGGCTTGTCGCTTCAGGAATACGAGACGATTCTTGCGATGGTGTATGAATTGCCGGATCGCTTGGAAAACATGGTGCTGGCGGTTAAACCCCATCCGGAAGAATTTGAATATATCGAATATCACAAAACGTTTATGGGAGCGGAAGGACCGAGAAAGAACAGGATCAGATTGATTCAAAACAGAAACGCCTATGAGATCATGAATGCCTCCGACCTGGTCATCACCATGCAATCGACCACCGGCCTGGAGGCGATCCTCCTCGAAAAACCGTTGATCATGGTCAATATCACGGATCGCGAAGATTATGTCAACTATGCTTCCAGCGGCGCGGCCTGCCGAGTGAGCCGAAGAGAGGGCCTCGTTCCCGCTGTTCAAAGCCTGCTTCACGACCATGAAACGGCGGAACATTTCAGGCGGACGCGCAAGCAATATTTAAAAGAGAATTTGGGATACATGTACCAGAGCGCCCGAAGGTCCGCCGATGTTCTTTTAGGGCTTATTCATTAGAGGTGCGGAAGTGAAATACAAAAAATGTTTGCTCGTCAGATTGCCGTACAAGCATTGGATGCATGTCGTGCCTTCCATTCCGGTGGGGCTCGGATATATCGCGGAAGCATTAAGCCGCGAAGGAATCGAGGCCGAAGTATTCGATATGGCCTTTATGGATCAGGGATTAAAAGGCTATGATACCCCGGACCTATTGAAAAAAATCAAGGATGACCGACCCGACCTGATCGGATTTTCTCTTATGACCTTGAGACATAAAGCGCATTATGCCGTTATAACGAAAGTAAAAGAAAAGTTTCCGGAAATAACGATTGTGGCAGGAGGTCCTCATCTTTCAACGATGCGCGGACAGGTGTTGGAGGAGTGCGAATCGATTGATTATGGTTTTGTCTTGGAGGCGGATCTTTCCTTCCCTTTATTTTGCAAAGGGGAGCGCGCCGAGAATATTAAAGGATTGCTTTATCGTTCAAATGGAGAAGTGGTTTATAACGGCGATCCCGACTTCATCAAGGATCTCGACACCGTGCCGTTTCCGCGCTATGCTAAATTTGAAATGAACAAATACCCGGAGCAAACCGTTTATCTCGCCACTTCACGCGGTTGCCCGCATCAGTGCATCTATTGTCCCGTCAAGGTATCCATTGGCAGGCAATTCCGGTTTTACGGCGCCGAGCGCCTGGCGGAGGAAATCGGCTATTGGTATGGCAGAGGATTTCGGAATTTCGTGATGTGGGACGACAATTTCACTTACATCAAAAAGCGGGTGATGGATTTTTGCGCGGAGATAGAAAAACGGAACCTGCATGGATGTAATTTCACGATCCCGAACGGGATCCGGGCGGACCGGATCGACCGTGCGACGCTGCAACGGATGAAACAAATAGGGTTTTCCCACGTTTCCATCGGGGTGGAGTCCGGCAGCAATAAGGTGTTGCAGACTCTAAAAAAAGGCGAAACGGCGGAACAAATAGATCAGGCGATCAAAGACGCCACCGAGCTGGGATATGCCGTTTACCTTTATTTCATCCTGGGATCACCCGGGGAGACAATCGCGGACGCGCAGAAGTCCTTTGATCTGGCTCTCAAATATCCGGTGGATGAAGCCCGATTTTACAAACTCATTCCATTTCCCAACACGGAGCTTTTCGATTGGGTCCGGGAGCATAATCTTTTCATTCGTTTGCCGGACGAATACCTTAACGACGCAGACCATTTTAGCGAGGAACCTTGCTTTACAACGCCGGAACTCGGCTATCAAGACCGGGTCAATCTGTATCGAAAGGGATTGCGCGTTGCACGCCAGGTGAGATTAAAAAGGCGCATGCGCCAATTCAAAAACATGGGCTTGGTCGGGACTTGGTTTGCGCGTTTGTTGGAATCCGATTTTTTCATCGGGTTGTTCGATCGTTTTCCGAAATTAAGAGTCGTATTGGCAAAGTCCTATGCTCTGGTGGCGGGGAAATAACGATTATCGTTTGTGTTTATGTCGATGCTGAATAACTTTATAAAATCCATCCACGCGCTGCCTCTCGGCCGGATTGGGAAAAAAATAATACAGCTGTCGCTTGAGCACGTGGAAGAAGAGCCGGTTTATGCAAAACCCGGATTCTTGATTTATTACAGCAATCGCGGGCTGAGCAGGGAAATACGAAAACAGGTCGTGACCGGCGAATATGAAAGCGAAGAGTTTGCCGTTTATAAAACGTTATTAAAGCCGGGAGATATCGTTATTGATGTGGGTGCAAACGAAGGATATGTCTCATTGCTTTTCGCAAAGACGGTTACGGCGAGCGGCAGGGTCCTTGCAATCGAGCCGGACCGGAGAAACGTAGGGAGGTTCAAACGCAATGTCGAGTTGAACGGCCTGGCGAACATTAAGATATACGAACTAGCCGCCGGCAAGGAAGAAACAAAGGCCGCCTTTCACTATCAGTCGCATCAAGGCGCGGATTTAGGCGGAGAGGCCTGGGGCAGCCTCATCAAACATCCCATGTCGGATGCAGACCAATCAACAACGATTGCTGTAACACGTCTCGATTCCTTGTTGAGCGGGCTCGAAAAAGTCGACCTTATCAAGATCGATACGGAAGGGAATGAATTCGACGTTATTTGCGGAGCCGAAGGCATTATTAACCGTATGAAGCCGGTCATAAGCTTTGAAGTCAATCTTTCCATATGGGCGAATATGGAAAAAGCCGTCTCGGAAGTATTCGGTTATTTGAGAGAAAGGCGCTATCAATTCTTCTTGCCGCAAAACGGGAAATGGATCCCCTTCAAATGGCTCAACGCAAGAGTGATGAATATATTTGCGGTTCATGACGCCGGAATCGATTCTTTGAAAGCACGAGGTTTATTTCAAAAATGATGAAAATAGCCGTTTTCCATAATCTCCCCTCCGGAGGAGCAAAGAGATCGTTGCACGAATGGTCGCGGTATTTATCAAAAAATCATCATCTGGATCTATATTCATACAACAGCACCCAAGAGGAGTTTTTGGATGTCCGGTCTTTTATGAAGAACGTCTTTGTTTATGGCCGTCATCTGCCCCGGTCAACAGGGTACAGTTTGTATAAAAAGGCCCGCTTGTTGATGGAACTTGTTGAGGCGACAAAACGAATGGCCCAGGATATCGACAGCCGGGGCTATGACCTGGCCTTTGTCAACCATTGCGCTTATATCCAGAGCCCGCTGGTGCTTCGCTATCTCAAGATCCCTACGGTTTATTTTTGCCAGGAACCCTTTCGGCGCGTTTATGAGCCGAGGCCGTGGGATACGGCTTCGGCGAGTTCTTTTCTAAAAGACCTGTTGATCAGAGGGACGGATATATTCTTAAAGAGACTGGATCAACACAACATAAAACATGCGGATATGGTTCTCGCCAACAGCAATTATTCCAAGGAAGCGATCTACCGTGTCTATGACAAAACGGCCCGCTTGAATTATCTGGGCGTTGATACGGAGAGATTTTTCAAGATGGACGGCGCTCGAAAAAAATTAAAAGTTCTTTCCGTGGGAAGGTTGCATCCCAGCAAGGGACATGATTTTATCATAAGAAGTCTTGCGCTGTTGCCGGAAAACCGGCGACCCGCATTGGACATCATCTGCGATCAGGCGGATGAAGCCTATCTGACCTCTTTAAAAAATCTTGCGGCCGCATCGGGCGTGGGTTGCCGATTTCTCAGCGTTTCGGCGGCGGACATGCCTCTGGTGTATAACGAGGCATTATTGACGTTGTATGCGCCGGTCATGGAACCACTGGGCTTGGTGGCCTTGGAATCCCTGGCCTGCGGGGTTCCGGTGGTGGGGATCCGGGAGGCCGGTGTCCGCGAAACCATAAGGGATGGAGAAACGGGTTTGCTTACCGAGCGAGACCCGGAGGATTTTGCAAAGGCGGTCTTGTTCCTGTTGGAACATGAGGTGATCAGGGAACGTCTGGGCAAGAACGGGATAGAAGAGACCCGCAAGCATTGGTCGTGGCAAAAATCGTCGGAAAACCTTGAAGAACAGATGGCAAGGCTACTGAAAAACAATAACCATTCACATTCATCCAAATTGGAGGTTGCGGGAATATGAAAAAAACAGTGCTGGTCACGGGAGGAGCCGGATTTATCGGCAGCAATTTGGTCGCCGATCTGTTGAAACAACCCGATTATCAGGTCATCGTCTTTGATAATCTGTCAAGAAACGGTACGCGTCACAATCTGGAGTGGCTCGGTAAAAAGGGGGATTTCAAATTTATACAGGGAGACGTCCGCAATAGTCAGGACATTGGGTCGCTCTTTAAGGATAACGAAATTCAAGCCGTATTGCATTTGGCGGCCCAGGTGGCCGTTACCTATTCCGTCCTGGATCCGCGCGAGGATTTTGAAATCAACGCATTGGGAACGTTCAATCTTCTTGAGGCCGTCCGGGCCAGCGGTCAAAAACCCTTGATTATTTATACTTCCACGAACAAGGTTTACGGTGCAATGGAAGATGTAGACGTAGTAGAAGAGGACGGCGCCTATATATTCAGACATGAACGATCGGGCATATCCGAGGAGCGCGCTCTGGATTTTCATTCCCCCTACGGTTGCTCCAAGGGAACGGCCGATCAATACGTGCGGGACTATTTTCGTATCTACGGCATCCCCTCGGTTGTTTTCAGGCAATCCTGCATTTATGGCTACAGGCAGTTCGGCGTCGAAGACCAAGGGTGGGTGGCGTGGTTCATGATAGCCGCGCAACTTAAGAAAAAAATCACGGTCTATGGAGATGGTAAACAGGTCCGCGACATCCTTTTTGTGGATGATCTCGTATCCCTGTTCAATACGGCCATAAATGATTCCGGGAAGGCGTCCGGTAAAATCTATAATATCGGCGGCGGGCCGAGAAACCGATTATCGATTCGGGAATTGATCCAATGGCTGAAAATGGAAAAAAACCTTAAAGTTGATCATGATTTTGCCGACTGGCGGCCGGGGGATCAACCCGTTTATATCAGCAACATTCATAAGGTTAAACAAGATTTGGGATGGAAGCCCCGGGTTTCCAAGGCCGAGGGACTGGAAAAACTATATCAGTGGATTGCGGAAAACCTTGATGAGATCGGGCAGGTATTGAATCGTTGAACCGGATTCCTGCTGCAACCAGGGGATTTTAGCCGACGTGTTCGCGTGCATGCCAGATACAAGGCCTTCGAAGGTTTTGGTCTCTATCCTTAATTTCAATAAAATCGAGGACACGATCAAAACCATCGAATGTTTCAAGGAACAGACATACCCGGCCATGGACCTTATGGTAATCGATAATGCTTCGACCAACGATTGCGTGGCTCGATTGCATGTACATTTTCCGGACCTTAAAATTATTTCTTTGCCCGAGAACCGGGGATATACAGGCGGGAATAATGTGGCGCTTGAAATCGGGTTGCGCGAAAATTACGATTCGGTGGTGCTGAGCAATAACGACATTGTGGTCGAGAAGGATATAATCGCCAACCTTGTGCAGGCGGCAAACCGTCGACCGTTGTGCGGGATCGTCGGGGTCATTGAAAAGGATTATTATACCGGGGAAACAAAAGCCATGGGCGGGAAAGGGTTCAACTTTTTCCGGGGTACGGGTCATTGGGCCGTATCCATCAAAGCCGCCGGCGACCGGATCGTTGAGGCGGATTATGTGCAGGGCGCCCTTGTTTTGTTTACCAGGCGCGCTTTAACGGCGGGCATCTTGTTCGATCAAGACCTTTTTATGTACTATGATGAAGTGGACTTGCATTTTCAGCTTGTCGAAAAAGGATTAAAGGCTTTTGTCGACATCGGTTCCGTTGTCCGGCATAAATCTCCTCAGAACCATTTCAACTTGTTGCAAGGCTACTTCATCCAGAGAAACCGTGTTTATCTCAGCCGTAAATATGCGCCTTGGTACATCTATCCTCTGACACTCATTTACATGGCGGGCATGGAGTTGCCCGTTAAGATTTTACTCCGGAGCCTGCAAGGGCATTTTCAATATGCCCGGGCCTGTGCGCTCGGATTTATCGACGGCTTGGGGGGCCGGATGCTTTTTGGGCGGGGTCAAGGTTTTTTATCATGATCGCAATGAACCCCGATATGGCGACGCCGCATCGATTAAAGGCATTTACAGTGCTTTTACTTAAAATCGGCGTGACCGCCGGTTTGCTGGGCTGGGTGTTGCGAAATGTGGATTTCAGCAACACGGTCGGCGTTTTAAAGCAAATCGGTTTTTATTGGTTGATCATCCCGCTGCTCTTGCAATGCAGCGGTTATGGGCTGGCTTGTTACCGGTGGTGGCTTTTATTGCGTTATGCCCGGGCAAATGTATCGTATTTCCAGGTCAAGCCGATCTATTATATCGGACTATTTTTTAATCAGTTTTTGCCGACAGGGTACGGCGGAGACCTGGTAAGAACCTATAGTTTGTATAAACAAGGACTCGACCTCGGCACGCTCCTGGGTTCGGCCATAATGGATAGGCTTTTCGGGTTTTTGGTTGTGATCTTGGCAGCCATCACCGGGCTTTTTTTGAATCAAAGCCTTTACGGCCACGGCTATCTGTTCATTGCGGTGCATGTTTTATTGGCATTTATTATCTTGTTTTTTGTCCTTCTTTTTTGGTCAAGGGGGTACGCGTTATTGCACCGCCTTTTAGCGCACCTGAGCCGTTTTCACGCCATTCAGGTTGTTATCCGGGTTCTCGAATTATGTCGCCATTACAGCCGATCGTCAAAGCTTCTGGTCCAAGTATTGGCGCTGTCGTTTATCCTAATGTTGATAGACATAGGTATTTTTGTTTTCATTGGCCGTTTGCTTGGCATAAACGTTCCCGTTATGGCGTATATGGCCGTCATTCCCATTTCGTTTCTGGCGGCTTGTTTGCCGGTTTCTCTCGGCGGTTTAGGGGTCCGGGAAAGCGCTTTAGTCTTGTTGTTCGTGAGCGTGGGGGCCGGCAGGCAGGCAGCGGTATTGTTGTCATTTCTGTATTTATTTATTCTTTGGTCCAGCGTTGCACCCGGAGCGTTGATTTTCATCCTGCAACGCAAAGAAATGATTAAATCCCAATGATGATTGAAAATACAACCAGAAGTAAATCGCGTTTTGCATGGGTGGTTTATACCATGGTATTCCTGTTCCCTTTTGAAGTTTATCGGACAACGTTGCCGGGGAATGTCCGTTTGACTATTTTTCACGGTTTCGTGATCGGCATGTTCTTTTACTTCTTGCTGCAAAGCATCTCCGGCAGGGTCCGTTATGAAAAATCAACCGTTACGGTCCTCTTGTCTATGTATTTGTGCGCGGGCGTTCTCTCTCTGCTCACGGCCGTGGATTTCTTTTTGGCCATCAAAGGTCTTATGACGCATTTAGTGCTGTTTCTCGGTTTTTTTTATGTTTTATGTTTTATAAAAAACCGGAGCGAAATCGAGAAGGCCTTTACCGTAATGATTATCGTGGGAATATTGGTGGCAGTCATGGCGCTGATTCAGTTCTTCGGCTTTGTTCTGTTTCAAAAAATGATTTTCCCGCCTTTAATCGATTATTCAAATTTTACGGATGCGGAGCTTTTTTATAAAGGTCAATTCGGATTTATGGGGGGCTTGATGCGGCCGTCGGCCTTTTTTGGAAGCAAAGAACGGATGGGTTCCTACCTCCTCATCCCCTTCGGACTTGCGCTGTTCCGGGGATTGTACGGCCGTAAGCATCGGCTGTTGTATGCCGGAGTTTCAATATTATTGTGCACGGCCATTGTGCTGGGCCTGGCGCG
>RPPU01000151.1 GCA_003819975.1 Desulfobacteraceae bacterium | reverse complement strand
ATCTTTTTTAATCGAATGGATCCGCAGGTCTTTGACCTTTTTATCCAAAGCTTTCTTTTTGTTGAACTCAAGTTGAAAACAATCCAGCTCCCGCCCGATGTGAAAGCCTATTTTTTCATAAGCTTTAATGGCCGGCGTATTATTTTGCAACACTTCCAAAACGAATTTATGGATCCCCTTGGATTCAATTTTTTTTAAAATAGCATCAAACATCTGATTGGCAATGCCTTGGCCCCGAAAAGGCTTGATAATACCGGTGCCGATATCAAAGGCGGAAACGGTATTTTTCCAAGGACCGATGCCTACCAACGTGTAGCCGACCATTTTATCGTTATTAAAAGCGGCAGCCGAGCAATCGAAAGAGATGCCGTTTTTGATGGCCCGGTTGTATAAGACTTTTTCGGTCAGATGGCTCATGTTAAGCGCGTAATCGGAAAAAGCTTCCAGCGCAGTTGCATGAATTTCTGTGAAGTTTTTGTTTTTTAAAAAGCGGATTTCAAGCGTCAAAGAAATCTCCTTATGCAATGATTACAAAAAAATGTTGAAACCAAATGGATGTTTCATGTTTTATTCGAGATCATTTTAATGTATTTTCGGCAAATCCACAACGGAATAATACCGAATAAAACAATCAAGTAAAATCCTGTTCATCCTGTTAATCCTGTCAAAGAATATTCTTATGCTCCCAGTATCACCCTGGCATCCAAAGCTTGTGCGCCTTGGCCTTTGTCATAAACCATGACCGGGTTGAGGTCGATTTCCTGAATTTGAGGACAATCGAGCATGAGTTGGGAAAGCCGGATCAATAAATCTTCCAGAGCTTCTTTATCATACGGTTTTTCGCCGCGCAGTCCGTCCAAAACTTTACGACCCTTGATGCCGTTCAGCATTTGTTGGGCGATTGTTTTATCGAGCGGAGCCACGCGCCAAATCACATCTTCCAAAGCTTCGACAAAAATGCCGCCCAGGCCGAATAAGATGATTGGTCCGAAGATCGGGTCGCGTTTAGCGCCCAGGATTACTTCGCGGCCTTTGGGCGCCATGGTTTGCACCAGGACTTCGAGATCATGGCCGAATGCTTTTTCAAAGTCTTGGAAGCAGTTCTCGATTTGTTCGGCAGAATCCAAGTTCAACCGCACGGCGCCGGCATCGGTTTTATGGGAGATGTGGGGTCGGTTCAGTTTGAGGGCCACGGGCTTCCCGAATTCCTTCCAGGTTTGCACGGCCTCCTCGGCTCGGTTCGCAAAGCGGCCGGGCGGGAACGGAAAGCCGTAGGCTTCAAAGAGATCCACGGATTCTTTTAAAGTAAGGTCATTGCGGCCCTGCACGGATGCGAGCAGGGCTTGGGCTATTTTACGTTTCAGACCCGGAATAGACGGTGCTTTTACTGTATGAGGTTTGCGGGAAGCCCAAACATACGAAAGATTAAAAGCGCGCATGGCGTTTTCCGGAGCTGAAAAAATCGGGATTTTCAGGTTCTTTTTGAGATAATCGATCTCCGCTGCTTCGGTCAGAATCACGGGCGCGACCGGTTTTTTATATTTTTCGACCAGGTGCTCCACTTTTTGAAGCAGCAGGCGCGAGGCTTCGTGTTCATAACCGCGGCGATAACCATGACCCAATATGACGCCGTCAATGTCATCGCGTTTGAGCATTTCTTCGACAATGTATTCATAAAAGTCGAGCTCGAAGAGGTCGCCGAGATCCAACGGGTTTTGCAGGCGGGTCACGTTGGCCCGGAAATGTCCTTTGAATTTTTTAAAAAAGTCATGGGGCAGATTGGCGAGTTGAAAGCCGTAATAGGCGCAAGCATCGGCGGCAATGACCGCATGTCCGCCGGAGCGGGAGATAATCCCGAGCCGATTGCCTTTTAAAGGCGGCATGACCTGGGACTTGATATAATCCAGGGCATCATCCATGGTGTTCAAACGAATACAGCCGGCCTGGTTCAGAACGTGATCGACAAGCTTGTCGTCGGTAAAAAGCGCGGTGGTGTGCGAGTGGGCGATGTTGGCGCTGGTCAAAAAGCGGTTTGATTTGTAAACCAGGATTGGTTTGGTCGATTGAGAGGCGATCTCCACAAAGCGCCGGCCGTTGGTAAAGCCTTCCAGATAAACCAGAATAATGCGGGTGCCTTTATCGTGAATCAAATATTCCAGCAAGTCGTTTTCATCCACATTCAACTTGTTGCCGATGGAGATGAACTTGTTGACGCCCATATTCTCGTCGGCCAGGAACCATAAAAAACTCAGGCCGACTCCGCCGCTCTGGGAAAGAATCGATACCGGTCCCAGCTTGAGGTCTTGGCGCAAGGGTAAGAAAGGCACGGCCAGACCATTTTCTATGTTGGTCACGCCGATACAATTAGGGCCGATGAAACGGATGCCGTATTTTTGGGCGATATCATTGCAGGCTTGTTCCAGCGGCTTGGCTTCGGCGCTTAATTCCGAAAAACCGGCCGATTCGATGATCGCATATTTGATGCCCTTACGGCCGCATTGTTCCAGCACGGTCGGAATGGTTTTGGCCGGCGTCAAGATCACGGCCAATTCAATCTCCCGCGGAATTTCGTCCAAAGACCGGTAGATGCGTTGGCCGTGCACGACTCCCGGGCGCAAGCCGACGGAAAGCACTTCACCGGGATAGCCGAACATAAGGCAATTGAAAACAATGCTGCGGCCCATATTGGCGGGCTCGGGCGAAACGCCGATCACCGCGATGCTTTTCGCATAAAAGAAAGGATGGTATTGCTTGTAGTCTTCCATTGTTTAGCGCTCCTGATTTTTTCAACACGAATGCTTAAAGAAGAAAATTTATAGAACTATTTATTGAATAAGTTGGCAAAACCCAGAAATCAGAATTCGGAATAATTTGAGGATATGTTTTCAATTCTCACAACTTGTTTCTTCATTATGACTCCTGATTGCTTAATAGGTCACTCAATCTTCAGTGTTCTTCAACCGTGAATTGTGAACCGTGAACTGTGAACCTGGAACCTGGAACCCTCTCCCATTCATCGTTTCGTTCGACGCATCCCCCGTACTTCTTCTTTCCACCCTTTGACCTTTTTTCCCTTGACGCGCTGTTTTTTATCGGCCGAATCTTTGGGAGACTGCAAAGCAAAAGTACCGGCTTCGAATCCAAGCTGGCGGCGAATCGATTTTTCTTTTTGCATTTTTTGTTGTTCAGATAAAATATGTTGCTCGATCACCTCTTTGGGCACCGGCGGGCCGGCGATAAAACGGACCGGAATTTCTTTTGTCAAAAAAAGATCCCCAAACGCCGTGAACCGATTTCCGGTCCGCCCGGCTTCATGAGCCCGGATTTCCAATAAAACCGGTTCCGGGTCTGTGCGCCGGCCGATTCTTTCGGCAAAATCTTTTTCAAGGGTTAACAGGAGATATTTATGATTGCCGGCGCTTAAACCTTTTTCCATGACATGGGCGTGGGCGCGCCGCCTGATCGGAGCATACAAAATCACGGGCAATTCGGGGCAGGGGATCGTAAAATCCGTGACAAAACGGCGCTCCAGGCTGCGGATACGCTGATTGATGCATTCAAATGAAAACCGGTCGGGCCCCAGGAGGATTTCCCGAATATGGCTTTCACGCACATATCCGTAATTTTCTTCTTCATGAATGGCTTTTAATAATTCTTTAACCGGAATATACCCATCCGGATCCGGGATCAGGCCGAATTCATCGGGCCGATAGCCCAGGACGTAATTCAGCAACTTTACGATGCTGTCCAGTTTTATTTGGGCTTTTTTTGACAAGGTGATATTCCTTTATGGTCAAGTCTCGGGGTTTTTTATATAACCGATTGTTGTTAACTCTAATAAAAAATCATGGACAAGTAATCAAAAAATAACTATAGTAGGCTTCTTTTCGAGAGAGCCACCGTAGCTCAGTTGGTAGAGCACCTCACTCGTAATGAGGATGTCCGCGGTTCGATTCCGCGCGGTGGCTCCAAAATTATTTTTGGCTTTTGCAATAAAATAGCTTTTTCTTCCTAATAAACCGTTTTAATCAAATCCTTTTCCACTGTTTTGGTACCGGTTACGATGCTGTCGATGATTCTACACCCTTTTTTAACATGGGTATGATCCCAAAGAATGGATTGCACGATCCGGGCATCCTGCTCCACCACACATTGCGTTCCAATGATGGCCCAATCTTTAAAATGTACGCCAGGCTCAATCCGGCTGTTCAGACTGATTTCCGGAAAATTCGTCGCTAAGCCTATATTGGCCTTTTTATAATTATCAATAGATCCAATATCATACCAATAATGGCCTTTTGCTACATGGGCTTTGAGTTTTTTTCCGGTTTGGATCAATTCGCGATAGGTGTCCATGATATGGTAAAATCGGCCCGAAGGGATATAATCCAAGATAGCCGGGTTCAGGATATGGATGCCGGTAAAAGATAAACGATCGGGTTGATTTTCAGGCGATATATCTAAGATTGTATTATCCGCATCAATAAGGATACGGCTGTGATCTTTAAGATCGTGCAAAATAAGGCTGGCCAGGTTTTCGGTTTTTAGATGGTCTGCATAAGCCCGGTCAAGGGGAATATTGGTCAGGATATCGCTGTTAATGACAATAAACGGTTCCGGGTCCCAAAAACCGGAGCTGTTTTTGATGCCGCCGCCGGTACCCAGGATTTCCGGTTCTCTTCGAATTTCAATGTTAATGCCGAAAGGTCGACCTTTGTCCAGATAGTTAATCAGTTGATCGGCATGGTGATGGGCATTAACCAGGATCTCCCGGACTCCGAAATTTTTCAAATAATCGATCACTCGGGCGATCATGGGCCGATTGGCTACGGGCATCAATGCTTTGGGCTTATAATTGGTCAGAGGCTGGAGCCGGGTGCCGAATCCGGCCGCCAATATCATGGCCTTCATGGGTCCTCGATTTTTCATTCGATAAAAGTATCTGGAATCCTTAAACTAAAGCTGGTATTATTGAGCAATTAGTTCATAATCTCAAGAGGTAAATGCAAAACATCCCGTGAAAATAGCTCAATTAATGAAAATGACGATACCTTGGCCGATTTTATTGATTTTTATTTTGATTGTGATCCTTTTCACGGTTTTCAATTATTCAAGAATTGAAAACCATTTTGTCTTTTTTCCGGATCCATTGTTGCGGGATGCACCCCAAACCCTGAGAATCCCTTATGAAGATGTTTATTTTATGACCCCGGATGGTCAGAAATTGAATGGTTGGCTTTTTATTCGAGAAAAATCCGCGCCAATCCTCCTTCTGTGCCATGGCAATGGCGGAAATATCTCCTATTGGCTGGATCATGCCCGAATGTTGATCAATCAGAATTTGAATGTTTTTATGTTTGATTACCGGGGCTATGGAAAAAGCAGCGGCAAGCCATCCGAACAAGGGCTTTATCAGGATAGTCTGGCTGCCTATGATTTTCTCATTAAAGAAAACGGTATTCGGGGTAATGAAATCATCCCTTACGGTATTTCCTTAGGTGGGGCAGTGGCCATTGAAATTGCGCGGCAAAGGACGGTTAAGTCCCTGATTTTAGAGGGGGCTTTCACATCCAGCAAAGATATGGCCGGAAGTATGCCGCTCTTTGCCATTTTTTCCTCTTTGTTACCGGCCCATTATAATAATTTAGCAAAGATTAAACAGATTCAAGTTCCGAAATTGATCATTCATGGCGAGGTGGACAAAATCGTTCCATTTAAGATGGGTCAACAATTGTATACAGCAGCAGGAGAACCAAAATTTTTTTTACCGGTTAAAAACGCCGGTCATAATGATGTCCCTATTTTCGGCGGCAATGCCTATTACCAAACCATCGCTCAATTCGCCAGAGCCTCGAAAATTTAAATTTAGGTCCATTTAAATCAAACCTTTTCCGGCAAGGCTAATTTTGCCAGACAATCGGTTTGATTTTTCATAAGAGCATTGATTTCTTCAATTTTTTGAGGATCTAATTTTTCCGGAGTTAAGTCTTGCAAAGCTGCGGATAGGTGTTGGTTATCTTTTTTAAGTTCAGCAACTAGGTTGGTCAAGTTATCAAGCATGGTATTGAATAAATGGGCCTCTTCATGCAAGAAATCAGACTCTCGGAGATTCACTTTATGGGTCAGATCACCTTGGGTTATACGATCATAAACATGTGAGAAATTGATCAGAGCTCCGCATATTTTATGGGTTAGCCATAGCTGACTGACAATCGCCAACATAAAAGAGATCCCGATCAGGATATATAATTTGACCGATAATGACATACCGGCGCTTACTCCTGTTTTAGCTTCTTTGAAGAGGAGCGATTCCGTGGAATGAGATAACATAATACCCATGATGAGAATAGCGATAACGCACATGTAGATCAGATTCATTACAATGACTTTGTTTTGAATTTCCTTATTAATATATAAATTTTTTAAATGCCGGCGATTGTCTTTATTCATCCGGTTTTTCCTTTCGAATTAATGATTTAATAATCTAAGGCGAGTGCGTTAATCCGATCAATCTTCATCAAATCATCGACCATTTTTAAGGAAAAATTAATGTATTATTTTTAAATCATACCAAAAAATTTATTTTGAGTCAAATGATGTGATTTATAAAATGTATTAAAAAAAATTCTTGACCGGAATTAGATAATGTAATAATGGTTAAACCATTACAGGCGGTAAATTATGTTTCGGAAAGCAAAACAAAATAGAATTTTCGAAGACGTGGTCGACCAGATCCAAGATGCAGTGTTGGAGGGCCGTTTACCGACCGGCAGCCGCCTGCCTTCGGAACGGGAACTGCAGGAAATTTTTAATGCCAGCCGCGGTACCCTACGGGAAGCTTTACGGGTTTTGGAACAAAAAGGTCTAATTTCAATCAAAACCGGCGCTAAAGGCGGCGCAGTAGTCAATGCCTTAAACACCGATCAAATCAGTGAAAGTCTGGACCTTCTGATCCGTTATCAAAGGGTCGCGTTAAGCGATCTGGCCGAATTCAGGGAGGGAGTGGAAAGCATCGTAACCGTTCTGGCCGTGCAAAGGGTTCAAAAAGAGGATATTGAAAAACTGAAACAGATTTTGAGCCGGGCCAAGGTCCATTTGGAAGAGGGCGAACCAGGCTGGAAAAACCTTCTGCAGCTTGACAATCAATTGCATCTGACCCTGGCGGCCATTGCCCGAAATCCGGTTTATCAATCCGTTCTTAAAACGATATATGAAAACATACACCGCTATTTTGAAAAATTCTTGCCTCTTAAAGAAGAAGTACTTAAGGGAATTTATCAGGACCTCTGCGATATCGTCCAAGCCGTGGAAGAGGGGCAGGCCGGCCGGGCCGGTCAGCTGGTCCGGGACCATGTGTATCGCTTTAACTGTATGATGGAAGAAAACGCCCGTAAAGGCTAAATATTTTTTTGATCCTGAAAAACGCAGGATCAAAAAAATATATATTCCGGCAAAGGATTGCCTGAATAAGATGAGACAACGTGAGTAGTCAATAAATTTATTTTTCTTTTATCGACAACCGATGGGTGATACGCGGAATAGGAACGCCAAAAAGATTTTTTGAGTTGAAAAACGAAGAATCAAAAAATTTTTCATGCCGGTAACGTGTTGCCGGTAGGATGAAAAAGGATGAACTTATTTAACTACTAAAGAAGGTATATTATTGATGAGCAACAAACGAATTATCCAACACCCCGTTTTAACTATTCCGGAGCGGACTGAGGTCCCATTTACCTGGAACGGCCAATCCTTAAACGGCTATGAGGGAGAGATGATTTCCTCGGCCTTGATCGCTCATGACATTCAGGTTTTTGGGCATCATCCCAAGGATCATAGTCCCCAGGGCATCTATTGCGCCAACGGCCAGTGCTCGCAATGCCTGGTCATCGCGGACGGTCTGCCGGTTAAGTCCTGCATGACTCCGCTCAAGCCGGGTATGCAGATCCAAAGTGTGGAAGGCTTGCCGCGATTGCCGGCCGACGATCGCCTGGAGCCGATGCGCGAGGTTCCAATCAGGGAAGTAGAAGTCCTGATCCTGGGCGGCGGTCCGGCCGGTATTTCAGCCGCCATTGAGTTGGGCAAACGGGGTATCGACACCCTGATCGTGGACGATAAGGATATGCTGGGCGGCAAACTGGTTTTGCAAACCCATAAGTTTTTCGGTTCGGTTGAAGATTCGCATGCCGGTACCCGCGGCTTTGAAATCGCCCGCATCCTGGAAAAGATTTACGTAAATTGGTTTCGGTTGAGATTTGGCTCAACAGCACGGCCGTGGCCGTGTTCGCGGACGGGTTGGTCGGTATTGTCAAAGACAAAATTTACCGCCGGATCAAACCGCAAAAATTACTGGTGGCGACGGGCGCCCGGGAAAAAATGCTTTCTTTCCCGGGTAATACTTTGCCCGGCGTTTACGGCGCCGGCGCCTTCCAGACCTTGGTCAACCGCGATCTGATTAAATCTTCCGAGCGGGTTTTAATCGTGGGCGGCGGCAATGTCGGTCTGATCGCCGGTTATCATGCCATCCAGGCCGGTATTGAAGTGGCGGCCCTAATCGAGGCATTGCCCCAAGTCAGCGGCTACAAAGTACACGGCGATAAACTGAAACGTCTGGGAGTGCCTATCTTCACCGGTCATACGGTTGTTTCCGCCCAGGGCGCGGAACGGGTTCAATCCGTGACCATTGCCCAATTGGATAAGAATTGGAAAATCGTGCCCGGTACGTATAAAACATTTGAAGTCGACACGGTCCTGATCGCCGTGGGCTTGGACGAAGTCAATGAATTTTATCATAAAGCAAAAGACTATAACCT
>RPPU01000150.1 GCA_003819975.1 Desulfobacteraceae bacterium | reverse complement strand
TTTAATTTTTAGAACTTTATTCAAAGGGTTATCGTTTAATCGGGCAAGGTTTTTGTGAAGAATCCAGGAATGGATTTCGCGATGCATTTTGCGATTATTTTAGGCAAAATTAGATTTTGTTAATAGTCCGCCGAAGAGAAAGCTATCGCGAGGGCGAAGCCCTGGTTACACGAGGGCGAAGCCCTGGTTACACGAGGGCGGAGCCCTGGTTACACGAGGGCTTCGAACCCTTAGGTTTCAGAGCAAATAGTTACAATTGCAACTCCGCTCCGGTTAAGCGCGTCAGCGCTTCCAGATATCTTGACCTGGTTTTATTGATAATTTCAACCGGGAGTCGCGGCGGGGGAGGGGTTTTGGACCAACCCAGATTTTGAAGATAATCTCGTAAGTATTGTTTATCGAAACTTTGTTGGGAGCCTCCGGGCCGATAAGAATCTTGAGGCCAGAACCGGGAAGAGTCCGGAGTCAATACTTCGTCGATCAGGATCAGGCGGCCGTTCAAAATGCCGAACTCAAATTTGGTATCGGCGATAATAATCCCTTTTTGGGCGGCATAATCGCGGCCGGCTTTATAGAGTTTCAGGCTGATGTCGCGGGCTTTTTCGGCAATTTCTCGGCCGGCCAATTTAGCTGCCTCGGCAAACGAAATATTTTCATCGTGCGTGCCGACCTCGGCCTTGGTGGAAGGGGTGAAAATCGGTTCAGGTAATTGAGCCGATTCCAACATATGTGCCGGAATCGGAATGCCGCAAATACTGCCTTTGGATTGGTATTCCTGCCAGCCCGAACCGGAAATATATCCTCTGACAATGCATTCGATGGGCAGGGGTCGGGCTTTTTTGACCAGCATGCTGCGGCCCCGCAGTTCCGCGGCATATTTCCGGCACGGTTCGGGGAATTCGGCCGGGTCTGTGGCCAGGATATGGTTTTCGACGATAGGGCCTAAGAGCTTGAACCAGAAAAGAGAAATCTGAGTCAGGATCTTGCCTTTATCGGGAATCGGATCATCCATAACCACATCAAAGGCGGACATGCGATCGCTGGCCACGATCAGTAATTTATCTTCTATTTCATACACATCACGGACTTTGCCGCGTTTTAATAAATGCAAATCTTTAAAATGCGATTCTTTTAAACCGTTTGTTTTCATACGGGACTCCTTTCTTAAGCCTTTTAAAAAAGGCAGGCCATCATTTCCGATTCGTTTAAGCTTGTCAAGCGGCTTTCGGCCCGAACCTTAAGGGAGTTGATCGATTTTGGCCAGATAATTCCGGAAGAAGTTGAGGACTTCATTCCGGTAATGAACAGTTTCCGCAAATGGCGGGATGCCTTGGTATTGTTTGACCCGGTGGGGGCCGGCATTGTAAGAAGCCAGAGCCAGGCTGATATCGCCTTTTTGGGCTTTTAAGAGCTGGCAGAAATATTGGTACGCATGTTTGATTACGAGCTCCGGTTGCAAACGATCGTCATTTTGCTGTTCCAGAAGTTCTTGTTTATATTTATCATAAAGATTGCGACGCTCTTGTTCATAGACCAAGCCTTGCTGCATGAAATCGCGGGCTTGCTTGGCATACAGCGCCCAATTTTCTTCATTGATTTGGTTCAGGCTGGCCATGGCTGCGTTCTTGGCCTGCATTTCTTTTTCCCGGATGGCGGGGATTTCTTTTAAATAAGCGGGAAAATAAATATTTTTCATACCGAGATCCAAGGCGGTTTGAGGCATGATCTGAGTCAGACCGGCCGCGCCCACCCAGGAAACGGCTCGCGGATTAAAGCTCGATTCCTTGCGGATAATGGCGATGAAAAGCAGAGGATCAATGGATTTGTCCGGGTTGTTGCTTTCAGCCATGGCTTTTTCGACCAGGTCGGCATATAAAAAGCCTTCTTTGCCGATCATCTCTTTCCAAAGGGCTCCGGAAGACTTGTTTTTAAAATTCAGATCCAAATCCAGGTCATAGAGAGCGGCCAGTTCAGGCGTGGCCTGACCGGTAAACTCGAAAAAGATCTGATTTACAAAGGCCACGTTTTCGGAATGGAGGGCCGGCCGGCCGTTATTGATTTCGTGACAGTAATTATAAAAAAAACCCAATCCGTCGCGCAGGTTGTTATTGGCTTTTTTCAGGCAGTCTTGCAACAGTTTGTCCAAAACTTTGCGACTGACCGCTTCATTCAGCCTTTCATCCAGCTCCGGATTTAGTTTTTGACGATAGGCCTGAAATTTCTGTTTGGCTGCCTCCAGGCTGTTTTTATATTCCAGAAAATAACCGGTGGTGTTTTTAATATAATACCAATCTGAATTTTCCTTGTTCTTGTCCAGCAAAGTTTTTCTGGCGTTTTCAAAGGCGATCGCGGCCTGCTTCCAGAGCGCGGTTGCTTCGGTATAATCCGGATCTGTTAGAACCTTGAGCCCCAAGGCCTTGGCTGCTTCCGGTTTGATCCACAGAATCCCTTCCTCGCCCTGATAAGATCCATCGGTTAGGTTTTTTTGATAAGCCTTGAGGTTATAAGCAACGATCATTTTTTCCAACTCATCGTGCTGGGCCAAGCAGGTCAGGGGAGAGAGAAGGGCTATGATCAGGACAAGCAAAATGCAAACAGGATTGCATGGGGTTTTAAAATAGCTTTGGGGCATGCGATACGGGGTTTCCTTTCGACTCAGTCCATGAGGTTCAAAATATAATACTGCAATACCTGCTTTTTATGTTACGAAAATTAAAAGTTTGCAGAAACTTTGAGCCGGTTTAAAAAAAGTTGGAGCCCTTTTCCCTTAAATCGAGTGTCCTTTATCCGCTTATTTTCAGCTTAGCTTAAGTCCGTGTGAAAAATCAAGCTTTTTATAACGAATTTGAATAGTTAGACTATAATTCTGCTTTGGGCCGTCATTCAATTCGGGAGTGAAAACATTTTCTGTAATAATAGGTAAGAAATTGCTATGATCTGCGGCTCAAATCCACATAAGCACGCAACCATCTTATTGAAGAGGCGCGCGGATTTACCTTAAAAGCGGAGGTGACGATTGTTCAAGATCGGATTAAAAATTTTACCTTATTTGGATACCCAACGTCCTGATTGGAGCGGTAAGGGCCCTCGGCCCATGATCACGGATATTTGGTACCCGGTTGATGAGTCGGCTAAAGAACAGGATATTTTTATCGGACCGCCGGATGCCCCTTTGTTTTTTGCAGGCCGGGCAGCCCCGAATGCCGAACTCATTTCAGACCCGGAGACTTTTCCATTGATCCTGCTTTCGCACGGCACGGGCGGAACCGCCCGGCAGCATGCCTGGTTGGCTGAAGCCTTATGCCGCTACGGTTACATGGTGGCCGGCGTCAACCACCACGGCAACACCGCTTTGGAACCTTATCACTTGAAAGGGTTTCTGCATGTGTGGGAGCGGCCCAGGGATTTGAGCACGGTATTGGACCGCTTGCTGGCTGATCCGGTGTTCGGCGGCCGCATCAATCGCAAGCAAATCGGCGCAGCCGGTTTTTCTTTGGGCGGCTATACCATGATTGCTCTGGCAGGCGGCTTGCTGGATTTGGCCATGCTCAAACGCGCTTATCTGGAACCGGCTCGTGATTTTCAATCGGAAATTCCTTCCGAATTTCCGGATCAAGCGGCCTTCATGGCCCAATTCGATTTATTAGCGGAGCATGATGAGGAGCACAAGCAATCGTTTCGCGACAAACGCATCAGGGCGGTTTTGGCGCTGGCGCCGGTTTTAGGGGGAGGGTTCGGCGCCCAGGGGCTTACGCCCGTTCAGATTCCGGTCGCGATCATGGTGGGTGAATCCGATACCCTGGCGCCGGCCAGGTACAACGCCGCCCGGTTCGCGGAATTTATTCCCCAGGCCGAACTGAAGATCTTGGAAGGAGCAGTGGCTCATTATACTTTTTTGGCCGAAGGCACGGCCTTGGGCCGGGAAATACTGCCGCATTTATGCGTCGATCCGCCCGGCGTGGATCGCCGGGTCGTTCATCAAAAAGTTGGCGAGAAGATCAGGGCGTTTTTCGATGAATATATCAAAAAGTAAGGTCTACCCTTTGTTTGCAATCATCCTTGCCAACCTGGAAGCGTTTAATAGAGATACCAAATCCTCTGCTTTTAGGCCATAGGTATCGGGGAAAGCAGCGGCATAGCCGGAAAGGGTTGCGGAGAGCAGAGCAGCTTTGCGTTGCATTTTTTGCGGATCTGAATAATTGAATCCGACCAGTTTATGAGAGCCCACATAAGCAACTCCGAAATTGCTTATCTCTTCCCAGCGCAGGGATGATTTGCGGAAAAGAGATGAACAAGTCACGCCGTCCCGATCCATTTTCAAATAGGACGATCCCGGAAGCAGGGCTCCAAAACCGACCAGAAAGCCGATAAAAAATACGGGCGCCACGAACCAGCCGCGCGCATCGCGGTCCAGAATCATCAGGAGTCCGATCGCGGTAAGGGCTGCACAGAAAACAAGAATTGCGATCCAAACGACTTTTCGAGGTTTAAGAATCAGTTCCATATTGTGCTTTCATTTTTTTTGGCCGTAATGGCGCAGTTTATGAATTTTTCGAAAATCATTACCGAAAAAAATCCGGGAATAAATATTTTCGACAATCCGATCACAATCGTGAACAATCAAATGTCTTTTATGGAGTGAATATACGGTGGAGATCGGCATCATGCGCCCCGGAGTATTGTTTGTGTATCCGGCCGGTCCGTCGATCAGGACGAATTCCCAAAAGGTCTGATACACCTTTTCATTCCAATGCGGATCTAAAAATTTCATCTTCAGGTTGTTAAAGAAAGCTGTCCTTTCCAAGCCCGAAAATAAGCAGGCTGCAGGGGAGCAGCTCTTTCAATAAATCATGAATATAGGCATACTCAGCATAGGTCATTTGCCCGGTATTGTTTCGTACGAGCTCCTGGATTTCATCTATGGTATTCATGAGATCTTCTCCCGTCAAACAATGGATAATTGTCAATTATCCATTGTAAATTGCCCTTTCTTTTATTGCTCATTATCATTTGTCAATTTTTATCTTCTGCGACCGGACCAACAACGTAAGCCGGTCGTCCGATGCCGGAACAGAGGCATTATAATCGCCGTAGGTTTGGTGAATCTTCATTCCGCGCGTAAAAAGAATCTCGTGCAATTCGTCCGGGGTGTACAGCCGGATGGAGGAAACGGTTTCCAAAGGCAGGGTCAGGGCCTCGCCGAATTTAAGGATATAATCGGTGTAGACCATGCGGGATGTATCTGCATCCCAAACAAAATCGGCCAGCGAAATGGATTGTCTGCCCATTTCCCAGTGACGCCGCGGAAAATGCTTGCGGGCATAAGCGGCATTGCAGACTCCCAGCAAATGTTTGCCGCCGGGTTTTAGCGCCGAAGAAATTAAATCGAATATTTTGAGATTTTCCCGGTCATTTTCAAGGTAGCCGATAGCTCCGTCGGCCAAATTGAGCACCACGTCAAATTCCGGGTCAAACGCGATTTCGCGCAGATCGGCGCAGATAAACTCGGCCGTGAGCTGCTCTGCTTCCGCCTGCTTGCGGGCTTGTTCGATAAATTCAGGCGTAATGTCAACCCCGACCACCGCATAACCCCGGCGGGAAAGTTCCAGGGCGTGCCGGCCGAAACCGCAAGCCAGGTCGAGGATGCGCTCGTGCCCCTGCAAATGCAGTTCCCGCACGATAAAATCGACTTCCTGCGTCGTGTGTTCCACCCAGGACATGTCTTGAATATCCAGAGTCCAGATTTTTTTATACCATTGCGGGTCAATCATGATTTTTTTATCCTGCTATGCGTCTATATAATCTTATTTCCTATTTTTAAAAGCTAACGAAGTGGACAGGCCTTACTCCGTAGGTGGCTTTTCTTTATCAATCGAACTATTCGATATTGTCGAATAGTTGCCTCTCGCTGGATCTCGCCATCGTCATAATTTGTCAAGAGTAAAGATTTGACCCCATCACTTTTTAGCGCCAGATAAATCGGACCACGGCCATGGCCAAGGCAAAAAGAAACCCATAGAAAAACGTATCGATTCGCAGAGTCTTATCTCCGCGACGCTCCCGGATCTGTCCGAGCTTGGCCATCATAAAACCGCAAACAAGAGGCGTCACAATCAAATTAAGGATTCTCAGGCCAAGCGGTGCTTCAAAAAATTTCGGCAAGAGCAGACTCAGGAAACCGGCGGCTGCGCCGAAAATAACATAACCGATCCCCGCCAAAAAAGGGTTGCCGGGCTTGTGTTTCCGAAACGGCTCCACCAAACTCGCCAAGCCGATTTCAGCGCGGGATCAACATATTCGGCTCTGGTTTCGGCTTCGTTCATAGGTTCTTGCTTCCTGACTTAATTGACCCTATTGGCCTTAATGACGGCGTTGGCCTCGATGACCCCATTGACAATCCGGTCAATGACATCGCTTTTTCTAGTTACCCTTCATGCCGGCCTCGTCCCCTTGCAATCCGGGAAGGTCGCGCATCCCCAGAAGTCGCCCTTGGCCGACTTGCGCCGACGCATGGCCTTGCCGCACTGGGGGCATTCAGGGGCGGTTACGTTCTTCTGCTGTTCCCGCGCCTCGATGCGCTTGGCCGTGAGCCGTTCGCTGAACCCGCCGGTTTCCTCGAACGCCCGGCCCTGCGCCTCGATCTGGCTCTTGAGCATGTTCAGGGCGCGGCCGACGATGATCAGCATCGCATTGGCCACCACAACCGGGTCTTCGGCGTCCAGCCAGCGCGCGTACTTTTTGCGCTGCTCCAGCGCGTGCTTCGCCGACTCGTGGACCATGTCGTCGGTGAACGGCGCGTCATCAAGCGAGATGGCGTTGACCGCCCTGGCTTCCGGCGAATGGGCCGACCACGGAAGTTCGCCCCGGTCCAGGATGAAGATCTCGTAATCGCCGCGCAATTCGCTCAAGCTTGCGCGCGCGACGTCGGTCAGCTTCATTTCGGTGTCCTTGGACGTGGCGGAACGCTCCGAACCCTCGATGATGTTCTGGCGACCGCTCCGCGCGGCCTGGGTCATCTGGTCGTACTGCCGCCCCTTGGGGTCGTAGAACTTCGTCCCCGCCTCGCGGTGATCGAAGGTCAAAAAGCGGCGGCAAAACCGCAGGGTCTCGACCTGCACGATCGTGGCCAACGTGAAAGAATGCAACCTCCTAAACCCGCCGCGTTTGTCGAACAGCTCAGGCATATTGTACTCCTCGCCATTTTGGTGACCGTATTAACCTTGTTGTCACCACGGTCATTCTGGTCAAAAGGGTCAATCTTGTCAATCCCGGCATCTCACAACTCCCCCGCAAAAGCTTGGTGTAGCAGCGACTTTTTCAACGCCCCCAGCGTAGCGAGCTTTTGCACGTAAAGTAGGGCGAGGCGTAATGGGATATTCATGCAGAATCTTGCTGCCCTCAACCACACTCCAGCCCGCCTCTTTCAGTGCGGGATCAACATATTCGGCTCTAGTTTCGGCTTCGTTCATGTTAAACCATTTTCCTTCGATTTGGTCATTTTCTGTAATTTTTTCGCCGCTTGTTCAAAATCCGCATCCACCAACCGCGGTGGCTGCGTACCCGGTAGCCGACGGCGAGGATGACCAGCAGGCTGTAATGCTCGATCTCGCGGCTGACCTCCCGGTTGCCCTCCAATTGAACTATTCGATATTGTCGAATAGTTGCCTCCCTCTGGAGCTCCCCATCGTCATAAATCACTTTCAGATGGTGATTTACCGTGTTTACGACGATTTGGAACAGTTCGGCCATCAACGCTTGCGTCAGCCATACGGTCTCGTTCTTCGCAATCGGTAGTTATTCATTCTCCGAAGCGGCAATCGCTTCGATTTCAAGGAGCCACTTTGAATGCAAAGTCTGAACAACCACCACGGTTAAAGCCGGCCGGTGAATGCCGATCAAACGCCGCCTGATTTCCCCATTCTTTTCCGCTTGATCCGGATGGGTCAAGTAGGTGGTTACTTTTACCAAGTTCTGATAGGTCATGCCGCTGCTTTTTAAGATTTCCTCAATGTTTTTCCAAACCATCTTGCACTGGCTTTCAAAATCATTCGGCACATAACCATTGGGCTCTTCCGGGATTTGGCCGCTGATAAACAAATAGCGGGAACCGGGTTTGATTTCAAGTCCGTGGCTGTATCCGCCTACGGGTGGAGACACGGATTCCGGGTTTCTCATAATAGGCATGGGTTGTATTCTCCGATCATCTTGATATTATTTCAATTCCAAGCTTGTTTTGGCATTATTTTTTTTCAAAAGATCGGCGACCTCCTGATGATTATTCCAAAGAGCCCAATCCAGCGGTGTTTTGCCTTGACTGTCTTTTAAGTTAGGGTCGGCCTTGGCCTTTAAGAGCATCTCGGCAATGGGAACTTTTCCTTCTTCCGCGGCATAATGCAACCCGGTTTTTTGATTGCAGGCCTGCGCGTTTAGATCGGCGCCGGCTTCGATCAAAACCCGGACGCATTCAACGCGGCTGTTCCAGACAGCAGTATGCAGGGGCGTCCAGCGATCGCCCGATCTAACGGTGTAAGCCAAATGGGGTTTTTCTTTCAGAAGTTCGGCAAGTCCTATTGCATTGCCCGATGCCGCCAACTTGAAGATGTCCTTGGTTTTATTCCCGGTTTTTATTTGACCGGTACTAAAATGAAAGACTCCGATGACTATGGCCAAAACAAGGCTGCAAATCAATAGGATCTTTTTCTTCTTTGTGTAGGCAACATTCATTTCCAAAACAGCTTCTTCCGCTAAAGGCGTTGCACTGGCAAATTCCGCTTTGATCTTCGGGGCGGCCAGTTTATAGATCAGCCAACC
>RPPU01000149.1 GCA_003819975.1 Desulfobacteraceae bacterium | reverse complement strand
TGAATTCAAAAAAAAAATGGCAGCCTGGCCCTGGGAACTGTATTTGAAAGACAAGACCATGGTTTCTTTTTCCATCAGCGCCGCGCAATCGCGACTATGGCATACGGGCCGTTTGCAGGAGGAAAGCCTGGCAGCCATTCAGGCCCGCCTGGCCGCGTACGGCCGCCAAATTTTCTTGGCTTCAAAAAAAAATATCGCCAATAGCGCTGAACAAATGATTTTCATTCGTTTCGAGCGCGACCGCTGTCAGGTCAGCCTGGACACCAGCGGAAAACTCTTATATCAACGGGGATTTGATAAATATTGCGAAGACACTCCGTTGCGGGAAACATTGGCCAATGCCATTTTGAAAGCAGCGGCTGTTGAGCGATATCGGATTGTGCTCGATTCTTTCTGCGGTTCCGGCACCTTGGGTTTGGAAGCCGGGCTGATTTTTTCCGGGCGACCCTGCAATCAGAACCGCTCTTTTGCCTTTGAAAACTGGCCCGCGTTTCGGGCTCCAGCGTTTCAGCACCTCAAGGAAAAACTGGGCCTGGAGTTGAAGAAACAAATTTCGCCGGGAACAAGAAAGGTTTATTGCTCCGATATTTCGCAAAAAGCGGTGCGCACCACCACCCGCAATCTGGAGGTCATGGGATTGAAACCAGTGCTGCAAGTCAGCCGAGGCGACTTTTTCAAGTCGGCGGCGCCCGCGGTCGAGCCGGGTCAAGTGCTGCTGGTGTTGAATCCGCCTTACGGTATCCGTCTGGGAACTCCGGAAGAGAGCCTGAAGCTTTATGGCGGGATCGGCGAAAAAATACGCCGCGATTTTACGGGTTGCGGTTATGCGATTATTGTTCCGGGTTTGAAATTTGAAAAAATACTTTCCCTTGCCTATGACCAAAAAATCCTCTTCCGCAACGGCGACCTTCCGGTCGCTCTGCTGATCAAACATGGAAATGTTTTTTTGTAGGATCAAAAAAACATATATTCCAGCGAGCCGGAACAGGAGTTCCAGCGAGAGTGCCGGAATAAGTCCATACAATTGTCAGGCGGTGATTATTAACATTAAGAGAGCAGCAAGATTATTCTCGCGCCAAGCCGCCAAGCCGCAAAGGTTATAAAATTAAAATCGGTTTTCTTGGCGCCTTTGCGCCTTTGCGCGAGAAAATGTCTTGGTTTTATCGACAACCCGGGATTTCTAAAAATACACTTTATCAGCAACGGCTTTTGAAAATCGAATCGTAAAATTCCAAAAGGCTAATTTTTAGAAATCCCCATGTCGATGTTTTGGAATAAGAATCCTAAAGCACTGCCGAGTCTATTTTAGGGCAGCGCGTATTTGCGGATCAGGGCTTCGGCGGCGTGCAGGCCGTCGACGGCCGACGACATAATACCGCCGGCATAACCCGCGCCTTCTCCGGCCGGATACAGGCCCCGGACACTGCTTTCCATATCCGCATTACGTAGAATGCGCACCGGCGACGAGCTGCGGGTTTCCACGCCGGTCAAGACCGCGTCGGCGCGGGCGAATCCGGGCAGGCGTTTTTCGAAAAAGGGCAGGGCCTGGCACAGGGTTCCCGCTATGTAGTCGGGCAAACAATCCCGCAATCGGGTCAAGCGCCAGCCGGGTCGGTAACTGGGCTCTATACTCCCCAGCGTCTTGGAAGACCGGTCGGCCAGAAAATCTCCGGCCGACTGCACGGGCGCAAAATGATTTTTGCCGCCCAGATCAAAAGCTTTTCGTTCCCAGATTTTTTGAAATTCAATGCCGGCCAGGGGATGGTCATTGGAAAAATCGGCCGGACTGATGCCCACGAGTAGAGCACTGTTGGCATTGGCGCCGGCCCGCGCATAGAGGCTCATGCCGTTGGTGACCAGGCGGTCTGGTTCGGTCGCCGCCGCCACCACCTGGCCGCCGGGGCACATGCAGAACGTGTAAGCGGACCGGCCGCCGGGTGCGTGAAACGCCAGCTTGTAATCGGCCGCGCCCAAGCGCGGATGTCCGGCAGCGGAGCCGTATTGGGCTTCATTCAGCCATTGTTGCGGATGTTCGATCCGCACGCCCAGGGAGAAGGGTTTGGCCTGCAGCTTGACCCCGGTTTCCCAAAGCATGGCAAACGTATCGCGGGCGCTGTTGCCCGGTGCCAAAATCACGGCCGGGCTTTGCAAAAAATCTTGGCCCGCAATCTCCACCCCGATCATTTTTTGATCTTTTAGTTTAAGTCCCGAGACCAGGCAATTAAAACGGACCTCGCCGCCCAGGGTGATAATGGTTTGGCGGATGTTTTTGACCATAGCAGGGAGGCGGTCGCTGCCCAGATGGGGTTTGCTTACATAAAGGATATCGGCCGGCGCACCGGCCGCGACAAGTTCTTCCAGAACTTTGCGGCAGCGGTGATTATGGATCAGGGTCGTCAGCTTACCGTCTGAAAAGGCGCCGGCGCCGCCTTCGCCGAAATGGAGGTTGGAATCGATTGAGAGCTCGCCGCCGGACCAGAAGCGTTCCACATCTCGGCGTCTTTCGGAAACCGGTTTGCCGCGTTCCAGAACGATCGGCCGGTAACCCCGGCGCGCCAGCAGCAGAGCGGCAAAAAGTCCGGCCGGTCCGCTGCCAACCACTATGGGCGGTGCGGAGAGTTTTTCCGGACCCGGAACGACATCCCGGTAGCCGAGATCCGGACTAGCCATAATGTCGGAAGAATTCCGCGCTTGTTGAAAGCGCGCTTCATTTTCTAAAACCGCATCCACGGAATAAACCAAATGGATGGCCCTTTTTTTACGGGCATCCACGGCCTGGCGAAAAACCCGGTATTCAATCAGTTCGGCGGCTTTGATTGCGAGTTTGGCCACCAGGGCCTTGGTTAAATCTTCCGGGGTATGATCAAGCGGCAGCTTGATTTGGTTGATGCGCAGCATGGTCGCTCAAATCAATTTCTCTGAGGTAAGAACTTGTTTTTTTCATTAGCTTAGAAGATATCTCATAAATGCTGTTTTGAGTAAAAGTAAAAGAGATGCTTATTCCCAGACATTTTTAATCATCCCCTGATTCATTTTTGATTTTTGAGATATCCTGTACTGAAGTATAAAACAAGGCAAAATGTGTTGCAAGAGAAAAAATACTGTGGAATGGATCTTCTTTGATGCTATTTGAGGTCAGGTGGACCGTGTCAGAGTCCCCATTTAAATTTCATCGCCGATTGATATTTTAAAGCCCGGACCTTGCACCGCTCTATTCAACCTGTTCGGCAATCGTGCCGATCTCGGAACAGGCAAAGCGTTTCTCTTTTTGACCTGCCCGGCGGCGAATGACATTGCCGGTACCGGATTGAGGCAGGGGTGGCGTATTCCGTCTGGTCTCCTCTTTAAAAAAATCCTCCAGCATTTGTTTTAGTTTGGTTCCTAATTGATTCCGTCTTGTTTCTTCCATTATTATTTCCTTTCAAAGTTTTTCCCTGATTATTTTAATCGTATTATGGGCTGAAAAATGATCCATGTCGATTCTCCTCGTGCAATCGGTCCGGTTGGTTCGGTTTAGCCTTTGGCGAGCCATTGATCGACTGCTTCTTTGTCAAAGCGCCAAACTTTGCCGATTTTGAATGAAGGGATAACCCCTTCCTTGGATAATTTACATATGGTTATGGCATGCAATTTAAGGTATTTCGACATTTCTCCGGTTGTCATGATTTGGGCCATTGGGTTGCTCCTTTTTTTTTGTAAATGAACGGTTTAGGGCTGAGAAGTTCAGCGATGCCTTCGCTAAACTTTTTAAATACCGCTTCCGGCACCCTTTTCGTTTTGGCAGCCTTTAAATGTTGCTTGGTTTATATGTATTTAAAGAAGGGGTGAGGTATGCAATTTTTTTTTTGTGTATCTCTTCCCAAGCTTCTTATGAAAACTGCGATATTAATTAAATAAAATGCAGATTCTTTAATATTATTAACAACTAACGTTAAATTTTTTTTATTTTGATTAATTTTATATTAATAATAAAAATATGTCAAGCTTTTATATTTTTAAACTTAATTTTATTGCCATGATGAATACCGGATTCGGCAATATTGAATTAATTGATCTGGTTGTCAAGAAACCGAACCTCCTGTAATGAGTGGGGTTTGAGAATCAAAGGTCTATTTTCAATAACCTGAGCCCCAGAAAAGACGGGTTAATAAAATTTAGGTTTCAGGCATTGAAAATTGAAGTGATTAAAAACAAGAGATATATTATTTAGCGATCGCGATAAGTTGTTCTTGCCTGTCTGTCTCTATGAAAAATGGCCGCTCTTAAGACATCCCTCAAAATGTTGAGGTTCCACCAAATATGGAGGCTATATGACTCATTGCCGGCTTTTCCGCTGTTCGCTATAGTCAATTTAAGCCCCCGTTATTAAAGGATGATTCCGTAAATAATTTTTTAAAGATTGTTGGCAAGTCACTTGCAGCTCTTATCCATATATCCGTGGTCATTATGCGCCTGAAGGTCCTTAAGGCCCTTTTTTAAGAAGCGTACGGAATTGGGACAGATATTCTAAAATAAAATGAAAGGGGGAAATGGCCATGAGTACTACAGGGATCATCATTCTTGTTGTTGTATTATTGCTGGTTTTCGGCGGCGGCGGTTATTACTGGAGAAGACGGTAGACCTCGTCTCGCATATTTTTGACTCTTTTTATCGGCGGCGTCCACGAGAGCGCCTTTATTAACAAGGAGGCCTATTCTGCGGAGCAGGCCTCCGGATCGCCACTGGATAGCGGGCGTTTTCGACGGAGCCTGTTACGTCTTAGCGCCTTAGTAGATGAAATAAAAATTTTTTCCGACGGGGAGGGCAGCTAAGCCATGGAAGGTCAAAAAGTAAGCACGGACGAAAACCGCCGTGTGGTCCAATATGGGGCGATAAAGTCGCAGGTTGAGCGGGATGTAAATGCCGGTATTGCCGAGCGAGCCGAGTACACGACTCGCGCTGAAGCACAAGAAATGGATAAGGTCGCCGGACGGTTTCGCGGCAAGGCTATCGATGAAGTCGTAGAAACGGATCGTGAAGCCAGGCGTGCGCGCGGCCTGGCGCGTATTTCGCAGGTCATAGATTATGTTTTCTACGTCGTTTATACCCTGCTGGCGATTCGGCTCGTTCTGGCGCTGATCGCGGCTCGATCCGGCAGCGGATTCGTGCAATTCATCCGAGCCGTGACAGATCCGTTTTATTCCGTGTTTCGGGGAATCGTGGGAAGCCCAACATTAGGCGGTTTCACTCTGGTTTTGCCGATCGTGATTGCGATCATTGTTTATGCCTTGCTCCACATGGGCATCACTCGATTGCTGCGTTTGATTGCGCACCGAAACACGGAGATATAGCCGGCGCAACATTTTTTCGTTCCTGTCTGTAAAACGAATAGGTGCTAATATAAAAGTTTTGGCGCCGCTCTTGAAAAATTGAAGTCCTGATAATTTCTGCCGATATATTTTAGAAAACCGTTTTATTTTAAAAATCATTTTTTACATCCGCGTGGGAGATTTACCGGTCTTTATTAGAGTTACAGAAAAGGAGATCCGCCGAATGATTTTTCTGAAAATTATAATATCCACAGTCGCTATTTCACTTATGCTCGCGGTTATCCGTCTTTTTCAACAAATCATGCGGGATTAAAAAGGGGAAAAAGAAGTCCAGTCTTGAAGTAATGGAAAACCAAGGTTCCAAGGTTCAGGGCTCATGGTTACGGCGGACTAGAAGTTAAACTGCTTGACAATGCCTTCAATTTAGAAAAAATTCATACAGCCTCAATCCTGCGCCATTCAAACAGCATACTTGATTGAAAGCCCAACCCCCACTTCTTTAAGAGGAATGACACGGGACAAGGCTATTTTTGAAAAGAGATCGGTGCAATGGCACGCATGGGCGGTCTGCGGTTGTTGTGCCTTCAGATAAGAGAGAGTACCCTGCAATTGGCGCTTCGGAGGGTTTTGGAGATGAAATCCTCCGATAATATCCACCACGCGATCATCGCCGCAAACCTCTTTGGCATACTCAATAATATTGCAAATGCCGGCATGTGAACAGCCCGTGATGATCACGAGTCCTTTAGCGGAACGATACACGAGTGCGGAATCTTCGCTGACAGGGTCGTCTTCCTGAGCCCCTTCTTTACGCCCGAAGGTAAGGGTTCCTTCAAAATCGTTTTTGCGGGGTATTGCGCCTAAAAAGGTCAAACGAGAACTAAGGGCCAGCGGTCGGCTGTTCAACTGGATCGGAAAGTGTTTGGCCAACTTTGTTTCGGAAAAGAGACAGCCGAATTCCCGAAAAAGGTCATCACGGACACTGATGAAAATATCGGGATGAGCCACCAGGGTCGGGCGTTTTAAGGGGCGTTTTTCGATTTCGAGCTCCGTATAGTATTTGAGAAGAGGTTCGAGGCCCCAGGTATGATCTAGATGGCTGTGAGAAAGAACCAGGTAATCGAGAGAAGACAGGTCTTTGCCCATTTTGGCGGCGTTTTTCAGAAAAATATCCGAATAGCCCGTATCGAACAGCACGGTTGTCTCCTCATCCTGAATCAACAGCGACAGACCCGGTTCCGCAAAAAAATAGCGGTCAATTAATGTGTTGTTGTCGACCAAGACGGTGATTTCCATGTTTTGTTCCTTTCAGGTCCGCGTTTCCGGTTTTTCCGCACGTAATAGCAGGCGATAACGAGTCCACCTCAATTCAGGACGCAGCGCGTCTCGAATTGAAAACGATTCAACTGGTTCGGACGCCCCAAGTTGGACTGCCTGATCGGTACCCGATTTATCACGCACTGCGTGATAAATCGGGTAAGCCAGATAAAATTGCCGCATATAGCGAAGATTTGAGGTGTTATACCCTTTACCGAACTCCTGCGTTAGCCTGACTGACAATTCAATCAGCAATCGCCGGCCGTATTCCGCCCGCTCTTTTCCCTGTTGTTCCTCCTCCACAATTATCCGGCCGATATTCCAATAAGCCTCGACCATCGTAAAATTGAGGGCGCGGTAGGAATTCCACCGGGCATTTTGGAGAATCTCCGCAACCGCCGAATAGAATTCAGAACGCAGGGCGGTAAACTTCGAAGAGGGTTCTTTTCGCGTCTTTGAACGGACTATAGAGGAATTTTTTTGTTTTTTCATATCCGAGTTTCTTCATTGCCATTTTAAAGGGGCTTGGCGACCGAAAAATTTGATATCTTTTAATCGATTGTATAATTTGCAAATTTAATCAGCCATTCAAGGCGATTCCCTTAATTTTATTGTCGGGAGCGTTTTGAATGCCATCTTCCCTTATCCAATGGCAAGATAGAATTTAAGGAAGTGTTTTTCTGTTTAAGATAAAACCAAATATCATAAGGAGGATAACAATTAAAAATCCTATAATTTCTATTTTGCTAAGATTCCAGCCTCGTTTATCGAAATATTTTCCAAGCCTTAAAAAGTTTAGCCGCGCTAAAATCGAATATGGCCAGTTTGTATTGGGCAGCCTCTTCCCTTTTAGGGCAAAAGCAATGATTAAGGATATAATATAAAAGGCGAATAAACCAAATCCCAATACTTGAACTATTATCAGCAATATTGATTCATGCATCTATCCACTCCTTTCTTAAAGGTAATAGCAACTATCAACCGCTGATTTTTCGAACCATGGATGGAGAAATCAGTCAGGTTCGTTGACCGATCTTTTTCTTGCCGTAAAACCTTCTGGCGAGTCTTCATACTTTTCAAAACCGAATTTCCTCAATTCCTCTTGAACCTTTTGTGTCCACCTAATACCGATAACATTGATAACGGACCATGACGGATTATGGGACATCTCCCCGTGGTGAAGATCAATTGTCTCAAGTATTGATATTAACCAATCTGCAGGCGATAGGTATGGATCGACTTTGAATGAACTGAGACCAACAAGATGGCTTTTCGGGATCCGCTCCTTTCCAGCTGCCTTGTAGGCGAGGTGATTTGTTTCGGTGTCCGCGATCCAGATGGGTTCGTTCTCCGGCATCTCCAGTAGTCGCTGACCAAACCGCGGATCGACTATCACATGAACTCGGTATGGTTTTTCGTTCATCCTATTTGACCGATGATGTTTATAGAGCTTATTATTATAATCCTATATTTGTTTTGCCCAGAATGTATAAGATATTACTGAAAAAATCAAATATTTTCGAAGTAGCAACGATTATAAAAGAAAAAGGGCGTTCAAAAGAACGCCCTTTGGGGTTGATTGAAAATGGATAGATGCTTTAATACCGGTAAAGTTCCGGTTTAAAAGGGCCTTCGGCCGGTATGCCCAGGTAAGCGGCTTGTTTTTCGGTTAGGCAAGTCAGGGTGACGCCGAGTTTTTCCAGGTGCAGGCGGGCCACTTCTTCATCCAATTTTTTGGGCAGGGTGTAAACGCCCACGGCCATTTTCTCCTTGGCCAGCCAGAGCTGAGCCAGGCATTGGTTGGTGAAGCTGTTGCTCATGACGAAACTGGGGTGGCCGTTGGCGCAGCCCAGATTGACGAGCCGGCCTTCGGCCAGAACCAGGATGGAACGACCCGACTTTAGGGTCCAGCGGTCCACCTGAGGTTTGATGTTCTGCTTGCGGCAGGCCGGGGTGGTCTCGAGGTAATGCATGTCGATCTCGGAGTCGAAATGGCCGATATTGCAGACAATGGCTTCGTTTTTCATGCGCTCCATATGCTCGCCGCGGATCACGTCGCAACAGCCGGTGGCGGTCACGAATACATCGGCTTCGCTTACGACTTCTTCGAGCCCGGCTACCTGGTAGCCTTCCATGGCGGCCTGCAGGGCGCAGATCGGATCGACTTCGGTGATGATCACGCGCGCGCCGAACCCGCGCATGG
>RPPU01000148.1 GCA_003819975.1 Desulfobacteraceae bacterium | reverse complement strand
CGAGCAAGAAAAAACGTCGCTCGAGGTCCGGCTCCGGCAGGCTCAGAAGATGGAGTCGGTCGGCCGCTTGGCGGGTGGTGTGGCGCACGACTTTAATAATATCCTCAGCGTGATCCTGGGATATTCGGAATTGGGGATGAGGCAGATGGACCCGGACCAACCGCTCTACAACGATCTTGCGGAAATCCGTAAGGCAGCGGAACGGGCCGCGGATCTCACGCGGCAATTGCTGGCTTTTGCCCGTAAGCAGATAGTTGCCCCACAGGTTTTGGATCTGAACGAGACGGTGGCCAGGATGCTCAAGATGCTAAAGCGGCTGATCGGCGAAGATATTCGTCTTGATTGGCAGCCGCAACCGGAGCTGTGGCCGATCAAGATGGATCCGTCCCAGATCGATCAGATCCTGGCCAACCTGTGCGTCAATGCCCGGGACGCCATTGCCGACGTGGGCAAGATCACTATGGCGACGGAAAACACTGTCTTTGACGAGGCCTATTGTGCCGAGCACCCGGACATTGCCTCCGGGGAATATGTGCGGCTGGTCGTGAGCGATGACGGCAGCGGCATGGACCGTGAAATCCTTGATAAACTGTTTGAGCCGTTTTTCACCACCAAGGAGCTGGGCAAAGGCACCGGTCTGGGTTTGGCCACGGTTTACGGCATTATCAAGCAGAACAATGGTTTCATTAATGTGAGCAGTGAGCCCGGTCAGGGATCGACATTCGCGATCTGTTTGCCCCGGCATAGGGGCAAGCCCGAGCAGACAGCGCAAATAGAAGGCGCGGTAAAACCGGATAGGCGCGGCCGGGAAACCATCCTCCTGGTGGAGGACGAACCGACTGTTCTGAGTTTAACCGCGCGCATGCTTGAAAAACAGGAATATACCGTTAAGGCGGCAAGCACGCCGGGGGAAGCCATCCGCCTGGCTCGGGAACATGTCGGCGAGATTCATCTGCTCATGACCGATGTAGTCATGCCCGAAATGAACGGCCGGGACCTGGCCAAGAATCTTCTCTCCCTCTATCCGGATCTCAAGCGCCTGTTCATGTCGGGCTATACGGCCGATCTCATCGCCCATCACGGCGTGCTGGAGGATGGCGTGCATTTTATTCAAAAGCCGTTTTCAATGAAAGACTTGGTCGCCAAGGTCCGGGAAGTGCTGGATCGCGAGTAGGAATAGACTTTTTCGACAGGATTTTCAAATCTAAAATTAGCAATTAGAAATTATTAATTAATAATTGTATTCCTTTGTGTCTACGGTCTTGCTATGGCGTAGAAGTTCAAAATTTTAGCCTCCCTATAGGCGCGAGCAGGTTTGCGTGGAAAAAATTTTTTGACAAATGGTTGAAAGTACGATATAATATTAACTGATTTTTGGGGATTTGCGAATAACAAGCCTGCTCCCTATAAAGAGCGGGCTTTGTATTTGAATTTGTAAAATTCAGCCGTGCCGGAATGCAGGTTCCGGCGCGGTCAGCCTGATTTATTCCGGAACCCCGCGGGAGACATGCCCCGGGGTTTCGTATTTTTGAGGAGTTTTATATGCGTTTTACGCCTATTTTATTGTTGGCTTTTTCCAATGTGTTCATGACTTATGCCTGGTACGGTCATCTCAAGGACATGCGCGCCCGGCCGTTGATTCTGGCGATTGGGGTGAGTTGGGGAGTTGCGTTTTTCGAATATTGCCTGCAGGTTCCGGCCAACCGGATCGGCTCCGGTTATTTTACTTTGCCGCAACTTAAGGTTATCCAGGAAGTGCTGACCATGATCGTGTTTGCCGGGTTCTGCTTTTTTTACATGAAGCAGGAATTGACCTGGGATTATCTCTGGGCTTCGTTGTGCCTGGCCGGGGCGGCGTTTTTCATGTTCCGCCATTTGCCCACGGCCTGATAAAAACGGCTCCAGTAGCCGGAATTCAGAATCAACCCGTTAGGCTTCTTATTCCAAAATATCGACCTGGGAATTTCTAAAAATAAGCCGTTTGGAATTTTACGATTCGATTCTCAAGGGCCGTTGATGATAAAGTGTATTTTTAGAAATCCCGGATCGTCGATAAGTGAAAAGCGAGTAATGAACCGACTTACCGTCGTACGGGCTTATTCCGGCGACTCTGCCGGAATTCATGTTTTTTTGATCCTGGATTTTCAGGATCAATAAAACATTTACAGCCCCATAAAATCCCACAAGCTGATGACGACGATCAGTAAGACAAGCACTAGAATGACGATGCTGACGCCGAGCACGCCTCTCTGCCGGCCGGCCAATCCGGCCCATCTTTTGGACAACTCCCGGAAAGGGATCCCGGAAATGAATTCGATGAAACCGGCCAAACCATAAGCGCCGGGCAAGGCGACCAAAACAACGAGCCAGCGGATGAAGGAAAATTCCCGGGCATTCAACCAGAAAAGCACATAAACCAGGCCAACGATTACGACCAGACCGACAATCCCTTTAACCAGACCTCTGATACGAATATTTGGGGTCATATACTTTCGTTCCTTCCTCTTTTGAGTGTTATTCTGGTCTGCCGGCCCCGCTTTGCCAAAGAAGTCATGGTTTATCCACCCCCTTCTGCTTTAGAACTTATTGCGTCATGTAGGATGGAATATCCAATTTCACTCCAGGAGGAACCGGGACCAAATCGGCTCCCTTCATCAAGATCGTCTTTTCATCTTTACTCACCCCTGAAAGGGTATAGCCGGAAAGCACGACATTCAGTTCGGGAAAATAGCTCTTGCCGGAAGTTTTTACCCCTTGCATATCGCCCAGAGGAGGGTCAAATTTGGCAACAACTTTAAAGATCTGCCCCTTTTTGATAAGGCCTATTGGAAATTCTAAAGACTTGGAACCAGATCCGCCCGTACATGAGTAGGTATCATAATGAGTGATCAATCCGCGAAGGTACCACTGTAAAGGATTTGTTTGTTTATCGAGTAACCAGTTCGTAATGCTATATTGTAGGTATAATGATCCCCAATTAGGATGGCCATAATTGCCGATGCTAAAATCTTTATCCGTATTGGCTTGAACCGTAACCTCTACCTCGCTGAGCTTGCTGGGATCAGGCCCGTACATCCATGTTTTAACGGATAGGATCTTAAAGGCGCCCGAATTGGGCGGTTGCGCAGGACCTGTCGAGAGAAGGGTAAAGGGCTCGCTGTAGGCATCTCCCTCCTTGCTCGAAATCTTGATCCGATATTGTCCGGACTGTGTTGTTGTTGAATCGGAGGCGATCTTCCAGTTGAAGCTTTTCGCACCGAGCTTGATCGCCGGCATACTCAAAGAGTAACCCAAACCATTCGGAGCCAATAACGTGACCATGGCTGGAGCCGTCAGGTCAACCGGTCCGCTTACCGACCATTGGATCGCATAGGAGGATTCCGTAAACCATTTGGTATTTTTCGAAGGTGAGATCACTTGAATAAGAGGCTTTTTTTGCAATTGCGTAAAAGAGTTCGTAATCTCAAAAGGCTCGCTCTCCGCGGAAACCTTACTATCGGGACTGATGATCTTGATCTTATAGTACCCGTTTTTGACGGATGGGACTGCCCAAGGGTAGCTCCCCGGCTTGCTGTCGAGGCCGCGTAAGGCCGTACCAATAGGGATATTGGTCATATCGCCAACGGCCATTGGGACAAGATAGAAATTCAAAGCATCCCCCATATCTCCAAGGGCTTCATACGCGATTATGACATTATCTCCAACCGTCCATACTGTTCCCTTTGAAGGGGATTTCACTTTAATCGTTTTTATTCCACCCATAATGAGGGGGCATAAGCCTATACAGACACTCCCCCTATCCGCGAGGTCCGGGGCAGCTCTGACTTCAAGGAAATGTGAGCCATCGGGACTATTTGTCGGAACAGTCCAGGTATAACTTGTCGCGCCAGGATTAGCGACCGCAATTTGTTTCGGTGGTTTCTTGCCGTTTAAATCAACGAGGTTTATCGTGAATTTAGAACTCCCGAGACCATAGGCTTCCCATTTGATGGTATAACTCTTTCCCTTTTCAAATTGTTTTGGCGGCATTAGGGCGGCCTCATTGACAAAACTAGGAGGGTAGGTCAAGCGGATCAATTTATCGATGATGACGAAATCACCGCTGTAACCGGAATACTTGCCGTCAGAGGTGCTGATTTTTATCTTGTAAATACCTTTTGGCACATCCGACGGAACCTTCCATCCATAGCTGTTGGTTCCTCCTAAGTCGGCGGCATTCGAATCAATTTTTCTTATTAAGTTTCCATATGCATCAAGAAGTTCAATAATGTCGTTCCCCGCGATAGCCTTCAGATTTTTCCATTCAATTTGACGATCATCTCCCATGGCCAGAATTTGTTTTTCCTTCGGAGCAGTGACTTTGATTCCGGTCCCTGGGGGAATTTTGGCTTTGGAAGGAAGGACATTAATATCAGGACTAAATGCGTAATACTGATTATCGAAGGTTTTAATTGCGACTCGGTAAAGTCCCAGAGGAAGATCGAGAGGGATAGTCCAGGTATACTGATAGCTCGCCTGTTTAATGGGAAAACTAACCCCGGTGTCCGGTGTTATTTTTGCGGCCAGTTTCCCTTTTTTGGGATCCCAGAGTTCGATGCTGAACTGAAGCGTATCGGCGGCCGGCCCGAACGTTTCCCATATGATAACAAGATTAAAATCCAAATGGATATCGGTATTCTGAGTCGGGTTGGTGACTTTAATTCCATCGGCAGTACTGTGGGGTCCCCCGACAAGGAGAACAGGGTTTTTAAAAATGGTGCGCTTTTGCAATGGCGTATTAGATTTTCCGGCTTTCACTCCTTCACCTGTCCGCGATGAAGATGCAATTTTGTTTTTGTCTCCCTGGGGAAGTCTCTTGCCTTTGGACCCATCGCCGGATTGAGTTTGAGCTTTATCCACACTCCGTTGGTAGGGTTGAACCTTAACTGGGGAGGGACACTGAGACAGCAATCTCGCGGTTTTCTCGTTATTTCTTTCTCCTGATTCCGATTCCGGTATCCGGCGGGTGAAATCGGCCAAGACTTTTACGCTTAGGGGTGTTTTCAGAGAGATTTGAGTGTTGAAATCAACGGAACCACCGGCGTTTTTTAAAAGGCCGGAAGGGTCGGTTTGGGCCTGATTGAAATCACGTATTTCAGCGCCGAATTGAACACGGGTGACGCTGGCGCGATATTCGGTTTCCGGGATCGGACCCCTGCCGGCATTTCTTAAGCGAAAATTGATTTGACACTGGCTGTCGGACCAAATTCGATCCACGACCAGATCAGGCAGCAGCCGTGCCACGGCTTGGACTTTTTGGAGTTGGCTCGGATCTGTTTGGGGTTGCACAACTTGGGGTTGAGATTGTCTGGGGTTTGCCTGGCACACGGGATTGCCCTGTCCAAGAGTGAAGAAAGAAAAATATAAAACAGCCACTAAAAGGACCAAAAGAACGATTCTTCTTTGCATAGTTATCTCCTGTTTGAACCGTCGGTTTTTTGGCCAGAAAGGTTCATTTAATCAGCGCGCGTAATTATAAAATAAATGGTTTCTTAAACAAGTCTAAACGATTTTGGGAATGATGAACAAATTGTACCGGTTAGCTCAGGCGAAACTTTAGAGATTTCGTGTTTACGAACGAATTTCAGAGCAAGGGCGCGATCATGCGCAGGAAGCCCTCGAACAGATCGTCGTATTTGCGCTTAGCCGGGAGTTTGGAAACGGTCTTGGGGATTAAATCGAGAAACCAAGTTTCCAGCCCTCGGATGTGTTCGGGATCATAAAGGCAAAGCGACATTTCGTAGTTCAGAAAAAAACTGCGCATGTCGAAATTGGCTGAGCCCACGACCGCCAGGTCGCGGTCGCGGATAAAAGCCTTGGCATGCATCATGCCGGCCGAGTAAAAGTGCACGACCGCGCCGGCGGCCTGAAGCTCGCGCAACAGGGGCAGGCGCGCCCAATCGGGCAGACGATGATCCGATTTCTCGGGCAGGAGGATGCGTATGTCCAAGCAGCGGTGAGCGGCCAAGCGCAGGGCTTGCATGAGCGGGTCGTCGGGAACGAAATAGGGGGTCACAATCCAGATCCGTTCGCGAGCCGTGAAAATGGAAGTCATGATAATGTCGTACAGGGGATCGCCTTCCACATCGGGTCCCGAGGGGACGGCCTGCACGCGGCCCGATCGATCCGTTTCCGTTGATGCAGCCGGGGCGCTTTCGGGCCGCAGGGGCGGGATGGCTTCACCGCAGGCGAATTCCCAGTCGGTGCGGAAGACTTCGGCATAGTCGCTTGCGGCCGGGCCTTCGAACACAAACCCGAGGTCTTCCCAAATCGGCCGGCGCCGGATCCAACCGAGGTATTCATTGCCGATATTAATGCCGCCGGCCATAACGATCTTTTCGTCCACAATGACCATTTTGCGGTGATTGCGCAAATTGCTGCGGAAAATCTGCGGCAAAAAGAAGGCGAGTTTTCCGCCGGTTTGGAGCAGAGGCTCCAAAAAGCGCCGGGCAGCCGAACGCGATCCCATTTTATCCAGGAGTAAATGGACCTGCACGCCGGCTTGGGACTTGGCGATCAAATGTTCAACCACCTGCCGGCCGATTTCATCGGTGCGAAAGAGATACATGAGCACATCGATGCGTTGCCTGGCGCTGTCGATCAATTCCAGCAAGGTCTGCGAACGCTCTTCCCGGCCGGTCAGGAGGAAAAAGCGGTGGCCATTGGCGGCCGACGGCAGGGCATAAGTTTGCAAAAGCGCATCCACGGTATGGGTGCCGGTCGGGCAGGTTTCGGATTGGGTCTTGGCAAAGCGGAGCGGTTTTTTGCGGCGGGCCAGACTTTGAATTTTACGGCCGCCGATCAGCGCATACAGGGGCGCGGCAATATAGGGGAAAAGCAGAACAGCCAAAATCCAGGCCAGGGTGCCGGCGGGTGAGTGTTTGTGGCGCAGGATACGGGGAATCAGGATCAAGGCGAAGACAATGCCTAAGATAACGCCCAGATAATTGAGCAGCAGAGGCCATTCGAGGCGATGCAGCCATTGCAGTAAAGACAATTTAAACTCCTTTCTGAGCCGCAGAGATTGTCGGGCCTGATCCGTCAGGACAAAAGGGCCTGGGTGATTTCAAGGCATGTTTTTTAAAAAAGTATTCGATAAAAAGCCCCCATCCGAAAGTAAAGCCGTTTCTGGAAAAATCCGCTAGAACGGATATCTTTTGCGGCAGCAGTTATGATACCAATCCTCGCACACGCTGATTCTAAAAAACAACTGTTGATAACATGAATCGTGGGCGGCGGTTAACTTTTGCCGGCAGTTGTTTTCGCATTCGTGTAATGCGGTCGGGTCGTTTCCATGTCGTTCCGCGCAACTGGTTGCACATTGGTCGTATCTTTTATCTGCTTGTATCTGACAGGTATCCAGGGCGCGATAAGTGGCGTCCATGCATTGTCCATATCTATATTCGCAATCTTGCGCGGCGGTTATACCGGAAGAAAATAATAAACCTAAAAATAAAAGCAGAGCCCATAATGTTGATTTTACCGTCATCTTTTTTTCCTCCTGGGTTTCATTTTTTGGCAATTGAATCTTAAGCGCTGTTAGGAACCGGTTGTTCGGCTGGGGGCCTTTTATAAAGAGAATGATAAGAAAGTCGATAGCGTGTGTCAATAATAAAGATTATATTCCAAGCTTCGTTTTAGGGATTTGTTTTACAGAGGATGGGTACGATTTTGTCAGTAAAAAGAGCAAGCATCCGAAACCGATTCCCAACCACAAAAAAGAAGCGCGCTGCTTTATGAAAACTCTGTTGACGGACAGCGTTAAAACCGGCGGCTTGGAGCCGTTTGAGGTTGGGAGCGGTTTCCTCAAAGCCGGCGATAATTAATAATCCGGCTGCGCCGGCGCCCAACACCAGTGCCGTCATCCGGCTCCAAAAATTTTGACCGTAAAGAGGGTGAGCCGGAAACAAGAGGCCGATGCAGATCAAAACCAGGGCTGAGAGCAACATGGAAGCGGTGATCCAATGGTCATGCGGGGCTTGAACCGCATAAGTGCTGACCTGGTTTTGAATCCAACTAAGCGAGTGGGTTCCCAGGTGTCCGATGAACAGGGCGACCGGGGTCAGTATAAGTGCCGGCCAAGCAGTAAAAAGAATCGCCCGCTCCGTCCCTTTTCCCGTTATTTTTAATTGAAGCGTCATAGTCGATTAAAAGAACCGCGATGCGGAAATTTGATAAAAATGTCTTTCGCGCTTTTCCGCAACCCCTTCCTCTTTTACAATCTGTACAAACGGAATGTCGCCCAAAACACCGCTGTTTTTTTTATGATGATAATCGATGGCGGTCCGGCTCAACTTTGCTTCCAACAAGAGCCAGGGTTTGTTTTCACGCAGGATCAGGAAATCCGTTTCCTTCCCATCCCGATCCCGAATGAAGTGCACGGCAAAACGGCTTAAACCGGCATCGGTCCACAACTCCGTTAAGATCTTGATTTCAACGGCCGCGTAATTCTCAAAGCGCGCGGCCGAATCATCCAACCTTGTCCAATCGAAAAAATAAATCTTCTGTTCCTTGGTGATAGAGCGGCTTATCTTCTTGCTGTAAGGCGGTATTCGAAAGATAAGCAATCCCAATTCCAAGGTCTTGAGATAGGTTGCCACGGTGGAAAAGCTCAAATGCATATCCTCAGCCAGCGAATTGACGGACAGAGGCGCCGAGACCTTGGAAGGAAGTAATTGCATCAGGGTGACGATATTTTCCAATTCCTGGACCCGGGTTAAATCCCTTAGGTCCTCCTGAACCAGTCTTTCCACATAATCATCCTGCCATTTACGATGAAAGCGGGATGAAGCCGAAAGCAAAGGTTCAGGGAACCCGCTGAAGGCCAATAACTGATTAAAGGCTTCTTCTTTATAT
>RPPU01000147.1 GCA_003819975.1 Desulfobacteraceae bacterium | reverse complement strand
GATCAAAAAACATGAATTCCGGCAAGGATTGCCGTAGGAAATTTTACCGCAGAGGGCGCAAAGGAACGCAGAGGATCACAGAGAAAAATTATTTAAACATCTTTTTATCGTGTGGCTTTCGCGGTAAAGCTCGCAATGGAATGATTCACCTCGGAGGGCGAAGAGCAAGCGCAGAGGTATAAGTAGTTTTAGTTGTTTTATTTCCTTTGCGACCCTCCGCGTCCTTTGCGGTGAAATTTTTTGAACCCGATTGCGATTACGACAACGACCATGATTGAAATCATGCCTGAGGAGGATCACCCATGCCCGACATCGAAGACTATAAAAAAGAGTTGGCCGTCACCTTGGCCGAAACCGGCGCCTTGTTTTTCGACAAAAATTTGGTTTTGAAAGACGGCCGGCCCTCACCCTATTTCCTAAATTTTGGAATGTTCCGCACCGGCCCATTGAGCATGGAGCTCGGTTCTCATTTTGCCGCCATGATGGTGGAGCAGGGTTTGGCGGAAAAAGTGGATATTATTTTGGGACCTTCTTATAAAGGCAGCGCCATTGCCCTGGCCACGGCCATTGCGCTCAGCGTGAACCATGGCATGGATCTCTTGTTCGAATACGACCGCAAGGAAGCCAAAACCCACGGCGAGGGCAGCCAGACCGGCAGCCTTTTCGTGAACAAAACTTTTTTTGACGGGTGCCGGGTTTTCATCGTTGACGATGTGGCGACCTCCATGGGAACCAAAGTGGAACTGATCGAAAAGGTCCAGGCCGAGGCCCGGGCGCAAAAAATCCAAATCAAGATCGCGGGGATCGGCATTGCCGTGGACCGCGAGCAGACCACGGCGGTGTATGACAAGGCGGGCAAAGTGGTGTTGAATAAAAAAGGTGAGAATACCATTAAAGCTTTCACTAAAACTACGGGCATTCCGGTTTATGCGGTGGCGCGCGTCCGGGAGCTGATTGATTTTTTATATGCCGAGAAAGTGCCGGTGTCGATTGAAGGCCAAAAACGGCCGATCGACGCGCCGGTAAAGGCGCAATTCGACGAGTATCTGCGGATTTACGGGGTATGAAAAGGGGGAGGATCGACTGCAGGTATTGAGACTGCGGGAAGAAACGTGATGAGCGGGGTAAAATCCAGCATTAAAAAAGCGAATATCGAACATCGAACTCCGAATATCGAATGATGAAAAAAACAATGTACGGTTTTTGTGAATGTATAAACAACCCGGCATTGGTTACGGGTTGAGCGGGTTGCGAGTTGCTTGAAGAGTCAAACGTGAAAAGTGAAACGTGAAACGAAAGAACGGCAAGCACATGGAATACGGAAAAACCGTCGAACAATATTGGCAAACGCTAAACGATCGTGACTGGCAGGCATTCGGCGCGCTTTTGCATGAAGGAATGGTTTACGAGATCCCTCAAACCCGGGAACGTGTTCGCGGAAAAGAAGCTTATATCGATTTTAATAAGACTTATCCCGGCGATTGGACGCTCGCAATCGTGCATCTGGTGGCGGATCAGCACCGGGCCGTGTCTCAAATCGCTTTTCGAGACGATGGCCAAGAACAGGTCGGTATTTCTTTTTTTGAATTTAAGGATGGACTGATCTGCCGAATAACGGATTTTTGGCCTGTCGCCTATGAACCGCCCCTGCGCCAATCACGATTTATCGAGCGCTATTGAATTTCGCTGAGTGCGCCACAATAGCCGAGCACCCTTAAAAAATAACATGGTAGGCCGAGATAAAACTCGGGACTATCCTAAGGCTTAGGAGATTTTCAGCATCGAATTACCTGAACTCATTGAGCAAGCCCTTTGCACCCGCCGGCCGCAGACCATTGAGAACGGTTTAAATATCTATTTGGAATCCGCGGTCCTAGTGCCGCTGCTCAAGGAGGGGTCGGATTATAAAGTCTTGCTGACCAAACGCACTGCCAAGGTCCATGCCCATAAAGGCCAAATTTCTTTTCCGGGCGGGGCGGTGGATCCGACCGACTCGTCTTTTGAACACACTGCACTCCGGGAAGCTCAGGAAGAGATCGGGCTTTTGTCCGACCATGTGACTCTTTTGGGCCGGCTTGACGACATGCTGACCATGGCATCGAATTTCATCATTCACCCTGTCGTGGGTTTTATTCCGTATCCCTATGAATTCAGACTGCATTCTTTTGAAGTGCAAAAGCTTATTTTGGCGCCATTGCAGGTTTTTCTAAGATCTTCGGGGCAAAATAACCTTGAATCGGTTGAATTTGAAGGCCGGGTTTATTCCAGTTTGGCCTATCATTATAACGGCCATGTCATTTGGGGGGCGACGGCCAGGATTTTAGAAAACCTGGCCCGGATCCTTGATGAAAAAATTGACTTGCCAGGTGGTGCGGGATAGTGTAAACAATATTCCCTGCTGAAAACCGGGATGTGGCTCAGTCTGGTAGAGCATCGCGTTCGGGACGCGAGGGTCGCTGGTTCAAATCCAGTCATCCCGACCATAATCATCTTCAAAAAACCGCCCTTAAGGGGCGGTTTTTTTTGGCCCCGTATTGCACATAGAAGACCTAAAAATTTTAAAATATAAAATACTTGGATAAATTTGTCGGTTTGGTAAAAATATCCTGATAAATTACCTTCACGCGGAAAATTATAAGAAGGCAGTTTAAGACAATCTATTCATGTAACTACAAATTCATTATACACTAAATTTTTGACTTACATTTATATATAATGTAAGATGGATTTTAATTGTAGGAGGATTCGCATTATGGAAGCCGCAAATATGACCAGCAAAGGACAAATTGTGGTCCCCGCCAAACTCCGGAAACGCTATGGTTTAAAAGCCGGTACAAAAGTGTATTTTATTGAGCGGGACCATGAAATTTTGTTTCAACCGGTCACAAAAGAGTATCTCCAAAGCGTTCACGGCATGCTCAACAGTGAAATATCCGCGACCAAAGACTTGCTCAACCAAAGGGCGCAGGATAAAAAGCAGGAGGAGGTCAAAGTTGAAAAACGCCGTACTCGATAGTTTTGCGGTTTTGGCCTTTCTTTTTAAAGATGACGGTCACCAGATCATATTGGACCTTTTTGAAAAAGCCATCGAAGCCGATCAACCGTTGCTGATCGCCGCTCCGAACTGGGCCGAGGTTCGCTATATCGTGGAGCGCAAAGTCGGGGGCGAAAAATGGAAAGAGGCGCGGAGCAAATTGCTCGGTTTGCCGATTGAAATTGTCGCTGCCGATCGGGAATTGTCCGAGTCGGCCGGAGAAATCAAGGTGCAGCATAAAATGTCTTTAGCGGATTGCTTTGCAGCCGCCTTGGCCAAACAAACAAAAAGCGAACTCTACACCGGCGATCCCGAATTCCGTTCGATCGAATCGGAAGTAAAAGTTATCTGGTTGTGATCGGTTTTGGCTTTTCGCGGCATCAGGCGGCCGGAGTCTTTGGCGGGTTATCCGGTTATTCCGGGAAAACGGGGCACGAAGGCGGATGTAAAGCCTGTAAGTATACTTGGGGATACACTTGATATATTGTTAAAATACCTTTAATCTGTCATGGGTTTTAAAGGAGGTCCAAATGCCGCAGATATCTTTATACATTGACGAAATAACCCTAAAAAAGGTAAAAAATGTCGCGGTACGGCAGCATGTCTCGATCTCGAAATGGGTCGCCGAACAAATTCGCGCTCGAGTGGAGCCGGTATATCCGGTCGATTATGAAAGTCTATTTGGATCCATTAATGATGACACATTTGTCGAGTCGCAAGAGTTACCATTTGCAGCAGATGCAAATCGGGAGAGCATTTAATGTCTTTAAGAAAGGAATAATCCATGGACAAAACCCCACTCGTAAAAATGCATGCTTTGAATTCTTTTGAAGAACAACTCAAACTGATCCAACAGGGCCACAAGAAAGTGACGATTGTGCTGAAAAGCGGGAAAGAATACTCGGGGAACGTGGCTGAGATCGAACAGGGCCGCTTGCTTTTGACCAAACTGGTCGGCAAGGAATATTTTGACGCCTTGGTGCATATTGAAGACATCAGCGCCCTGGAGTCACGGGCCGAATACATGTAAGCCCGGGAAAAATCGGCCTGATGTTGAAATACGCCCAACTAATAATTTTTTGGGCGTATCATTCAGGATGGATTCATTTGGCTATTTTTATGCACCGAAAGCCGATATCAAAAGACCCTTCCTGGGGCGTGTACCATCCTCTATATGAATTTCGCATAAGATCAAAGCCGAAATACCAGGATCCGCCTCTTACGACCCGGTAAATGCCCTTATCCGGGCCTTTGGGGTTCGCGACTTTTTCCCCTTTTTTATAATTTTTATAATAGTCGACATCATAGTAATCCAGGCACCATTCCCAAACGTTTCCGGACATGTCATAAAGCCCATATCCGTTGGGGGGATATTTCCCGACAATGGAAGAACCTTTGACGGAAGCAAAATTCGCAAAGGTCAGGTCGGGAATATTTCCCCAAGGATATTTTTTCCCGGCCAACCCGCCGCGGGCGGCTTTTTCCCATTCCGCTTCGGTCGGCAATCTTTTTCCTTTTGATTCGCAATAAGCACAAGCATCATTCCAGCTCACCCCAATGACCGGCCGATCCTTAAAAAGCAATCCGGACTGATAATTGACATTATTCCAAAAAAGCGGCAGATATCGATCGGTCGTTTCCAGAAATTTATAATAGTCGCCATTCGTCACTTCGTATTTATCGATCAGAAAGGCGTCCACGAACACTTCATGAGTCGGCATTTCCGGAACCGCAAGATCGCTCCCCATGATGAATACTCCGGCAGGGACAAAAGCCATTTCTTCGTTTTTCCCTTGCTGGGCGAGACCCTGTGGGTCAATAAAAAAAAAGGATGTCATACACCAAAAGATCGCGAAAAGAACACGATGAAAATGGATTGCCGTTTTTCTCATGACGCACCTCGCTTGGATATTATGGATATCTAAATTTTTTCCTGTATCCCGGACCGCTCTCCGGTTGCAGGTATAAAGACTTGGTTTCCGGAGGCCTCGCCTTATCTTCCGGATTCATATACAACCTTTTTTCTTCATATCGCTTACGGAAGAAATCTTCGACCGTATCCCGCATTAAAGTTCTTTGTTCTTCAAGTCGCTTCATTTCCAGATTGTATTGTTCCATTTCGGCGCCCATTTTCGAGGGGGCTCTAGGTCTTTCGCCGTTCGCAACCTGCGCTTCATAACCTTCTTCCAGGACAATGACATCCTCTGGAAACTGCGGGGAATGGATCTCTATTGAGCCCTCATAAACCGCGACGTGGCTGGACTGTTCGTCCGCGGAAAGCAGCGTAAAACGGGTCCCCCGGATGCCGGCAACGACCGTTCGCGTAGAGACGGTGTAATTTTTGTTGCTCCCATTCGTTTTTTCGACGATGGCGTTCAGAATTCCTTTGAAAAGCCGGATGGATCTGTTTATGAAATTTTTTTCCTTGTCGACATGGAGGATAGGCAAGCAGATCGATGTGCCGGGCATAATGCTGAGCAGGGAACCGTCGGAAAAGGCAATGTCCATGGAACCGTTTCCCGAGCAGCGGACGATATCGCCTTCTCTTAACTCCATGCCGGGCCAAGCCGAAATCCAGGTGTCTTCATCGGGATATTGGACTTCCGCATTCGGTTCCAGCCGGATGACTATGGCGCGATCTTTTTCCGCAGCGGCCTGAGCAAACCCCGTCAGCCACCAGAGCGTCAAAATCATAGTAAGTGCATAAGAGAGATAATATATTTTATTGTTCGTTTTCATGATCCAAAAGAGTATGGGTCGACCTTGAACAGGAACCCTCCCGAAGCTCGATCGATCGTTTAAATAGGTATATCGCGATCTTACGCAACGCGATAGGTTCCATATGCGTGAAACAAATGCGTACACGAGATAGACGGTGAACAAATCTTAACGAATATTTTGCAATCATTATGCCAGAGTGCCGATTCAGGCAAGGGAAAGGCATCGATATTGACAAATAGGAGGCAATTATTAACTGTCTCATAATCGTGTTCGCGGCTTCCAGGCTCCAACAGCCAGGGCAGGAGCCCTCGCGCAGCAAGCGCTGTGGCGATCAAATTCATTCGGAATTCATTAAGATGCTTCGGTCTATTAAAATAGGCCCGCGTCGCGCTTGCTGATCTTGCGATAACGTTTAATACCATAAGAGAGTTGACGCTTGAAAAAGAAACCCGGAAGCCGCAACATAATAAAAATAGAGGATATAATTATGAGACGCTTCATAAATGGCGGATCGATGAAAAAAACGTCTGGAAATTGAAGAGGCCCCCGCAAGGGGCGGATACGCTAGCGCTTCTCGCGACACACGGGGCAGGCCTGCAGGCGCAGCGGTTTTTCCAGCCGGTTGCGGGCCAATAATTCGTCATTCTGAAAAATTTCGAATGTCGGGCCGTCGGCCTGAACGGTTCCTTCGTGCAGGACAATCGTGCGTCGGCAGACATCCAACACCAGGTCGAGATCATGGGTGGCGATGATTTTGGTATGGGTGAAAGAAGATAAGAGTTCAATCAGCCGGCGACGGGCCCAGGGATCGAGACTGGAGCTCGGTTCATCCATGACCAGGATATCGGGATGCATGGCCAAAACCGTGGCCAAGGCAACATTGCGTTTTTCACCGGCGGAAAGATGATGCGGAGGCCGGTCTTGCAGGCCGGTTGCGCCGACGAATGCCAGGGTTTCCGCTACCCGGCGGTCGATTTCCTCGGGCGGCAGCCCCAGGTTCAAAGGCCCGAAGGCCACGTCTTCTTTTACGGTGGGCATGAAAAGCTGATCGTCCGCGTCCTGAAAGACCATGCCGACCGTTCGTCGGATGGTTTGCAGGGTGGAAGCAGTCAACGGTACATCGCCGATGCGGATGGTTCCTGTGCGGGGGAGCAGCAATCCGTTCAGATGCAGCAGCAGGGTCGATTTGCCGGCGCCGTTGGCGCCGATCAAAGCCACGGATTCGCCGTGGGTGATTCGAAAGCCTACGGAGCGCAGCGCCGCGGTCCCGTCCGGGTAGGTGTAGCTTACGTTTTGCAGTTCAATAATGTGATGGCTCATGAGTCCTCTAAAACAGCCGAATAGGCTGTCGGCGTTTAGGCTGTAGAAAAAATAGCCTGATAACTTCTGTCTGCCGATGAAAATTCAAGTTGCTGTAGAAAAAGATGGATTCCGGCCCCGGATCAAGTCCGGGGTGACGTTCTTGCGCCGGAATGACGATCTTTCGCATTGCTCAAGATGAAAATAAAAAATGAATATCCTGTAAATCCTATTCATCACTTAATCCCACGTTTCACGGGATTAATCCCGTGAAAAATTATTCAATCAGGTCAGCAGCCGTCCCAGCCAATGCGGGATGTTGATCAGGCGAAAACCGATCAAAAGCAAAGTCCAGCCGAGAATATACAGCGCATCCCGAAATTGAAAATGCAACGGTTGCGGTCGAAGCACTTCGCCGTTGAATCCGCGGGCCAGCATGGCGCGGTGAACGTGCCGGGCGCGATCGATGGCCCGCAGCAGTAAATGACCCAATAAGGAGCCGGTGACGCCCAAGCTCCGGCCTTCTTTGCCGAAAGAACGCAAGGCGCGCGCCCGGACCATGCGGCTGCCTTCATTTACCAGAATAAAAAGATAACGATAAACAAAAAGCAGTTGCACGGTCATTATGCGCGGCACGCCGAGGCGGCGCAAGGCCAGGCAGATGCCGTTGAAGCTGGTGGTGGCGATCAGTACAAGTGCAGCGCCCACGGTCAGGGCAAACCGTAACAGGATCGAAGCATAACTGACCCATCCGCCGGAGATTTCCATTGATCCGATCCTTAAAAGGGTCGTGCGGTCGAAAAAGGGGTTGGCGGCGCCGACCATCAGAGCCAAGGGCGCGATCCAGAGCAGTTTTTTGACTAAATACCGGGCCGGTAAATCGGCCAAAGCGCCCACGGTCACCGGATAAAAGAAGAACGGCAATAAACCGGTGATTTCGTACCGGTTAAAACTGACAATACAGACCAAAAAGACCAGGGTGGTCACGAGTTTGGCGCGCGGATCGAGCCGATGGATGGGCGAGTCCTGTTCGGCCAACCGGTCCAGATGTCCGATTTCAAAAAGGGCGGTTTCGATTTTTAACATGATTTAAACCAGCGAACGGCCCGTGGTGGTGGTCACGAGTCGGCCGTGCTTGACGCCTTTGGTACCGATCAGGGTGTCGGCCATGCGCCGGACTTCGAGGGCCGGACCTTTGACCACGATCACTTCCAGGCAATTATGCGCGTCCAAGTGAACATGCAGAGCCGAGATAATGAAGTTGTGGTGTTTATGCTGGTATTCGGTCAATTTATCGGCGAGGTCGCGGGTATGATGGTTATAGACCAAGGTCACGGTACCGATCATCTCTTCATCGGTCCGGGTCCATTGATCTTCCACCAGGGCATTGCGGATCAAGTCGCGGATCGCCTCGGAACGATTGACATAATTTTTGCGTTCGATCAGCTTATCGAATTGGTCCAATAATTGTTGCTCCATGGAAATTCCAAAACGTGTGAGCTCGGTCATATAAAGACTCCTTGCAGGCGCAGAGGCGATAAGGCCGTAGAGTGTAGGCTTTTAGAGAAAAATGGATAAATATTCATATCCGGTCCATTCCGTTAATCCGGCCGAATTTTTTTTAAATGAAAACTAGGCTATGCATTCCGTGTTACGAAAATATTTTTATTGACACGAGTCGGGTCTTGAAATAATGTGTTATCAATTGAAAGCAACATAACACGATTAGCTGAAAGGAGTCAAGTCTATGCATATGGCGGATGCACTGCTTTCCCCGGCGGTGGGCGGGGGCATGTGGGCGGCCACGGCGGCGGCGGTTTTTTATTGCAGTCGCAAGATCCGCGCCACGGCGGACG
>RPPU01000146.1 GCA_003819975.1 Desulfobacteraceae bacterium | reverse complement strand
GAACGATTCAAATATTATTTTGGATCGCAAACGATCCATATAACACCTTGATAAACCGAAAAATGGTTGGAATGGGATTTAAAATCAACATAGATCGCAAACGAGGTTCCGGCCTTCCTATTTTGAATCTCAAGCCTCAATTCCTTGACAATTTCCCTATAATATTTAAGAATACAAAGAATGGTTTTGTTTTTTTGCCTTTATCTTTCTCCGGTATTCCGCAATTAGATGCAGATCGGGAGAACAAGATAAAGAATATTGAACCGTGTCAAGACCCATGCGGGCAAGGCTAATCCAACATCCCGCTCAGATAGTGGTGTTCCACCCAAGGAACCAAGGCATTAGCCTGAAATACCGCCTTCTTTGCATCCTATTTTGATCGAAATAAAGAGGGTGGGCCGCGATTCAAGAAATCGCCCATTATCATCGCTATGCCATTCCAAGGCTGACCTGCGTAATGATCCTGAGATTATCTTGACAGAAAAAAATCATGATTCCGGTAGATAGGTTTTTGGCATAATAATGGAAATCAATAAAATCGAATTATTATCGGTTGGTATCGATGTGGGCAGTTCAACCAGTCATTTGGCCTTTTCCAATTTGGTATTGATTAAAAATGAACATTCCGCCACCCAACGGTTCGAAATCAAGGAACGCAATATTATTTATGAAGGCCGGATCATCAATACGCCTTTGTTGGATGATCACACCATTGATATGGAGACCCTGTGTTCCTTTCTCAAGGACGAATGCGGCCGGGCCGGCATTAGACCCGAGGACATTCAAACCGGCGCCGTGATCGTAACCGGCGAGACCGCCAAAAAACACAATGCGCCCCAGATCGCCCAAGCCCTGGCCAAAGATGCGGGACGGTTCGTGGCGGCCACGGCCGGTCCCAATTTCGAGAGTCTGCTGGCAGCCATGGGCTCGGGAGCGACTGCCCGTTCCAAAGAGAATAACAAGACCGTCATGTCCTGCGATATCGGCGGCGGGACCTCCAATCTGGCCATATCCAAAAACGGAGAGGTCCTTTGTACCAGCTGCATATCGGTCGGCGGCCGGTTATTGGCTTTGGATGCTGATGGGAAAATAAATCGCCGCAACGAACCCGCGATAAAAGTCATGCAGCAACTTGGTTTGGATTATAAAATCGGGGATCACATTCCCAAGGAAGACCTGGGGAAAATTGCCGCGGCTTTAGCCGAGGTGCTGATCGAGGTCATGACCGGCCCGGCCCGATCGCCTTTGGCCAAGAAGTTGATGATGACCGGGGATTTGGATTTTTCGACTCCGGTTGACGAGTATATTTTTTCAGGCGGCGTGGCGGAGCTGATTTACGGCGGCCAGGGCCGTTACAACGACATCGGGCACCTTTTGGCGAGCCATATTCTTTTGCTGAAATCGAGGCTCAAAGGTCCAATCGTGGAACCGGTCAACAAGATCCGGGCGACCGTGATCGGCGCGGGCGCTTATTCCTTATCCATTTCCGGATCATCCGGATTCATGGACGATCAAATCACTTTTCCCCTGAACAATATCCCGGTGTTGCGGGTGGATGTGGATCATGCGCAATTGAGTGAACAGCATATCATCACCCAGGTGCATACGGCCTTTCAAAAGCATGATTTGAAAGAAGGGCATGATTTGGTGGCCTTATATTTCCGGGATCCGGTTAAGGTCAATTATCCCAGCATGGAACTCTTTGCCAAATCCATGGAAGCGGCCTTGCCCAACTCCATTGCCGGGAACAGACCTGTTCTGCTTATTTTTGAAAAAGACGTAGCCTGCGGAGTGGGCAATGTCATGCGCCGCGAAACCGCTTTGAAAAACAATCTGCTCGCTTTGGATGAACTCAGCCTGAATGACGGGGACTGGATCGACATCAGCGCGCCCCTGGTGGGCCGGCAGGTCTTTCCCGTGACCGTCAAGTCGCTTATTTTTCCGCAGAATTGATCTAAAATGCGGTCGAAAAACCTGGCTGCTTTACCTTCCCGAAACTATTATTTATGACATTATTTGTCTCAGTATCATTTTTATGGTATCATTCGATCGCTTAGCTGACAGGCTTAAACTTTACTTTTTTTTCGATTTGACTAATATTGTATGTTATTTTATGCGCAGGATTGTAAAAACAACCTTCATTTGACCCAAATGAATGCTTCTAAAGGACTATGAATGATGAAAAAAATAAAAGAAAACATAAGGTGTTTCCCTTGTGCCATTATGATAATGGCTTGTTTGTGGGGCTTGGTGTTATTCGCTGGTAAAGCTTGGGCGGCTAATTCCAAACCCGGTATGGTTAAAGATATCTATTCAGGAGTGACTGACGGAATCGTTTGGACTATGGCTTTATATCCTGTCAATCAGAACGGCGATATCTATTTCAAGGCAACCGACGGATCCACCGGTTATTATGAGCTTTGGCGCAGCAATGGAACGGCTCAGGGTACGATCAGAATTACGGATAGCCAAGTGAATCCTTATGATTTAACCCTTCTGGGAGATCTTTTGTATTTTAAGGGGCATTCGGAATGGGATGAACTCATGGAATACGACCCTGGCAAAGGAACCATCAAAGTGTTAACGGATAGTTATATGAGCCCAAATCATATAACCGTTTTGGAAGCCAACTTATATTTCAACGGTTGCTCTGAAGCGGAAGAACTTTGGCAATATGATAGCATCAGCGGGACCACACGGCAGCTCACGAATAACGGCGTTGCTCCTATCTCTTTAACCGTCATGGGAAGCAACTTGTATTTTAATGGGATGGCAGAAAGCAAGCAGGATCTCTGGGAATACAATAGTATAAGTGGAACTACCCGACAACTCACGAACAGCGGAGTATGCCCTTTTTATTTGACCGTTCTAGGAAGTAGTTTGTATTTCAATGGAAGTGTTGGAGATGGTAAACAGGAGCTTTGGGAATATAACAGCATCAGTGGAACTACCCGACAGCTCACGAACAGCAGAGTCGACCCTTATAATTTGACCGTTCTGGGAAGTAAATTATATTTTAATGGTGTCTCCGGGGTCGATAGAGAGCTCTGGGAATATGACAGTATAAGTGGGATCACCAGGGTGCTCACGGGTGGTGACGTTAATCCTGTGTATTTAACTGCTATAGGCAATAGATTGTATTTCAATGGATATTTCTGGGGGGAAGGATTAGAGCTTTGGGAATATGCAAACAACGTCACTAAGGTGCTCACGGTGGGTGAAGTTAATCCTTATTCTTTAACCGCAATAGGCAATCATTTATATTTTGGCGGCTATTTTGGGACTCAATATGAGCTTTGGGAATATGATAGCACCAGCGGGACAAGTTCGGTTCTCACGAGCGGCGGAGTTGATCCTTGGTACTTGGTTAATGCGAACAATGTTTTGTATTTTTATGGCACAGACCCAGAGCATGGATGTGAACTCTGGAAATATGATCCTAATTCGGGCAATGATGAAACATCAGGTGGCGGGGGAGGCGGCGGTTGTTTCATAACGACCAATGCAGGGAATTACGAAATTAATCATCAGGAAGGTGGACTCTGGATCTTTTGTTTTTCATTCATAATGGTTTACTGGGTTATATTGAGAAGGATTTTAAAATTGCAATCCTGAACTGTAGAGGGGGTCGGTTCAATTCTATAGAAGACAATATTTTTTTCTCTGTTATTACCGGTCATCCTCATCTTTGAAAAAGATGAGGCTTGCGGGGTGGTCAATGTGATGCGCCGCGAAACCGCCCTGAAAAACAATCTGCTCGCTTTGGATGAACTCAGCCTGAATGACGGGGACTGGATCGATATCAGCGCGCCCCTGGTGGGCCGCCAGGTTTTTCCCGTGACCGTCAAGTCGCTCATTTTTCCCCAGAATTAATAAGTTAATCCCAACGTTGCCGATGATTGGCTTATCTTCCGGATTTAGATTGGGCTTGATTTTACGGTTTTGCACCATTATTATCCGCATAATACGCAAGATTTGCAATTTTTGCGTATTATGGACATTAAAATGACTATCAAATCAACATCCCAGTTCCGGCTCATACTATTGCCGGAATTCATGTTTTAAGGAGCATGCCATGATCTTGGTGGAAAAAATCGGCGGGACCTCCATGTCCCAATTCAAAGAAGTTTTGGACAACATCATCTTAACCCCGGAGCGCAAGCATAATCCCTATAACCGGATTTTCGTGGTTTCGGCCTACGGCGGAGTCACGAATTGGCTTTTGGAAAACAAAAAAGGCGGCGGTGGGGGCGTTTATGCGGCTTTTGCGCAAAAAAAGGAATATGAGGCCCTGCTGAATGAAGTGCTCGTTCAATTGAAAGCCTTGAACCGAGGGTTTGCGGAACTCGGATTAAATCTGGGAAGAGCAGACGATTTCATCACGTGCCGGATCGGTCAAACCAAAAATTACCTGCAAAATATCGCCGAACTGATCAGCTCGGGATATGTGGACATGGAATCCATTATGCTTTCGGCCCGGGAGATCCTGGCGTCGGCCGGCGAAGCCCATGCCGCTTTCAATTCGGCCGAGATACTGGCCGATAGGGGTTATCAAGCGAAATTCCTCGATTTAAGCGGTTTTCACGATTCCGAATATCTGACCATCGATCAAAGGATTCAAAAAGAACTCTCCGTAATCGATTTTTCCAAATTTATCACGATCGCCACCGGCTATGTGAAGGGCACCGAGGGGATCATGCGCAAATTCGACCGGGGCTATACGGAAGTGACCTTTGCCAAGATCGCGGCCCTGCTGAAAGTCAAAGAGGCCGTGATCCATAAGGAATATCATTTTTGCTCGGCCGATCCGGGCGTGGTCGGCGAAAACAAAGCCATCCCCGTAGGCGATACGAATTATGACGTGCTGGATCAGCTTTCCGATATCTGGATGGAAGCCGTGCACCCGGCCGTTTCGAAAACCCTGGAATCGGCCGGGGTGAATCTGCGTATCAAGAACACATTCGATTCGGCCCATGCCGGTACGCTGATCCGCAGCGTTTTTCGCAACGAAAGCCCCCGGGTGGAAATCATCTCGGGCACGGACCAGGTCATGGTCATTGAAGTCCACGATCCCGCCATGGTCGGCGCGGTCGGCTTCGATAACATGATCATGGAGGTCTTCAGCCGCTTCAAGGTCAGCTATATCCTGAAAACCACCAATGCCAACAGTATCTCCATTGTCATCCGCAAGGGGGACCACGGGGCGCTGTTGGATGAATTAAAGAAAATGTTTTTTGAAGTCAGGGTACAGGAGGCGGCGCTGGTCTGCGTTTTGGGAACCAATATTAGCGAGCCCGGTATTTTGGCCCGGGCTGCTACGGCGCTGGCAAGTAAAGGGATCAATATCGAGTGCATCTCGCAATCCTTGCGCCAGGTGAATATTCAGTTCGTGATCAAGCCTGAAAATTATATCACGGCCCTGCAATCGCTGCATGAGTGTTTTTTCGATCCTGGAAAGAACGGGAAGGTGTAAGAAGAGAATATTTCACCGCAAAGGACGTAATTTCAGAAAACCCTGAAATTACTCCAGAGGACGTAATTTCAAAAGACGCTGAAATTACTCCAGACGGCCGGGATACCCGCAGAATATTTCACCGCAAAGGACGTAATTTCAGAAAACCCTGAAATTACTCCAGTGACCCAGAGTTCGCAAAGGCGTCAACTTAATTATATTTTTAAACCGCAGATGACGTAATTTCAAAAAACTTTGAAATTACCCCAGAGGACGTAATTTCAAAAAACTTTGAAATTACTCCAGAGGACGTAATTTCAGAAAACCCTGAAATTACTCCAGAGGACGTAATTTCAAAAGACTCTGAAATTACGTCATCTGCGGTTAATGAAGCTTAGGCCCCTTCAAAAATCACATTGTCCCACAAGCGCAGGCCGGGGACCTGTTGGAAATGGGAGTCATAGGTGATCAGGACCGAACCGGTTTCCAAGCCGTGAGTGGCGATCCAGACATCGTTGATCGGCAGCAAGCGACCGGCTTTTTTGAGGTCATTTTTTTATTTCCAATCCTTGGGTTGGATCTTTTCAAATTCTTTGGTTCTCTTTTCGAATTCCGCAAGGTCTTCTTTGGTCCAAAGTCCGCAAAATTCGGAAAAATCGGTTCGATGCTTGAAACCCTTGCCCTGGGACTTAATGCCCAGAGATTCTTCAATCAATTGCAGGATGGTTTTATTGACGCTGGTCCCCTTGGCTTTGGCCTTTGATTTAATCAGTTCCACTAATTGCCCATCGATGTTATGAATGGTAATTGATTTCATGATTCCTCCGCATGATTTTTTCGTGAGTCACTCAATGATTCATTTTTTAAAATTACAATTCATATTAATGAATAAATCAATTGTTTTGAAAATATCCTGTATTTCGAGTTTATTCCTATAGGAGCTTAACCGCCCTGTCAAAAAAATAGATAAGCAGATTTGCCCTGTATAAAAGAAAAGCCTTTTTAAAATTCCGGAATTTTGATCTGATTTGTGGTATATGCTTAGTGACAAAACATGGGACATTTTAGAATATAAACTGCCTGTAACTTGTTGATCTTAGATGCTTTTTTATGGACATTATTAAGGACAAACGACACGGCATAAAAGGGGTATCGATCCCGCTGGGAGATCATTCTTGTTTTCCAATCGCCGCGAGTGCCGACTGAGCCGGCTTGATAATCAATAAGATATCTTGGTTCGATCCGGTTAAAAGGGCCGGATGTTTTGAAAGAGTTCCTCCCTTTTAAAGGGAGATCGCAACTTTTATGAATTTAAAAAGTTGCTTTAGGAGAGATTTGGATTGCATCCTCCGGCTAAGTTAACCCCCATGCGCGCCGCGCGGGACCGGCGGAATAAAAACGATTTTCCCCATCTGCGGCCATCTTCGTCAGTCTGCGGTAAAAGGTTTTCCTCTCGCCCTGACCCCGCCAATCTTTCCGAGTTTTTTGGGCAGGATCTGTCAAAAAATAAATTGTTGCAAAAAAACTGTCATGAGAATATATTTTATTTTAAAATAGTTAGATTAATTTATTATTAATTATTCTAAATATAGATATAATTGTATAAAAAATTTAAAGCTTCATTTAATTAAACAGCCATATTTTAATAATAATTTTGCCTTTTCATGTTTTCTCTGAATGCGGTGATATGCAGAACTTCTGAAGGATTTAGGTGGCGGAAATGCCAAATCTCAATTATCCACCATCGTTAGATACGGACGTACTGAAGCGATCATTTGTCGCTTCAAATGGCGAGGTCGGTGTTCTTCCTAATGATGCGGACTCATTTTTAAACGCTTGTGAGCACGATGATATCGCATTGGCAGGCTGGGAGTTGTGGGTTGTGGGCTACGCTTGCACTCCAACTGGTTTGGTTGAGGCGTCAGGCCGGTGGGCAGGGCTCATTCCGCTATGCAATTCAGAAGTGCCTGCTGTCTTTCACGGTGAAACGCAATCTGAACATGGTAACGACTGGAAGACCTATGTTTGCAGTTCCATCGTAGAAATCAAGCAACAATTGTCTCTGTTGAGATTATCAGAAGAAGTTGATGCAAAGTATCTATCCTCAATCAGAATCAATTTTACATTGGAGCAATTCGTCACCTAATCATCCAATTCTGAAAGAGGGTTTGAAGAGGGTGAAGAGGGAGCAAATCTCTATTCTGGACGAATTAAGTTGATAGAATTTTACAGCAATGCAATTACATTTTGATTCCAATTGTCAAGATTAAAGATTTGACCCTTGAAGTGGATTGATTCCAATTGTCAAGATTAAAGATTTGACCCCTGAAGCAAGATCTCGATGACCATTTTTAGGGACGTTTGTGCACAGAGTACTTCATTGAATATATTATCACCTTATTTAGTAAGTACTTTATGCGCCAACGTCCCCCTTTCATATTCAACCCCATGGCCCGGGGAAAAAGGATGCTTTTTAAAAAAATGAACTTATATGCTGCAGGAACCGGAATGATTTTACTAATGACAATGGCGGCTGTATCGGCCCAGGCCGGCACTCGCGAAATTCGCGCAACGATTTTGGATCCTTATGGACATCCGGTGCCGGGAGCAGGTCTGTATGTGGAAGCTTCCACCAACGATGGGGCGGTTTACGATTTTGTTTTTGCCTTGGCGGGTCAGAACGGGGAGGTTCCGGCTTCCGGCCGGCCGCCTTTGAAAATAAACAGCCGGCGCGGATCGAATTTGTCTTATCTGGCATTGGCTCCGGGCAAGGAATGTCTGGCGATCCATGAATTTTATGGCCGGCAGATTGCCGAGCCTTCTTTCATATTAAGGGATGCGCATCCTGATTATCCCAATGAGGACCTGAAATGGCAATATCCTTTTCGAGACAAACCTGAACTGGCGAACAAGGCCGCGCAGCCCGAATACGCGGAACTGCGCAAGCTGCTCGCGCTTTTCACGCCGCCTCGCGAGAAAGTGTTCGAGCTTCCCAAAGATTACATCAAAACCGACGGTTGGCGGCCGCGGATTTTTATCTCACGGGATGGAACGTCCGTCGCGTGCGCCTATGCCGTCGGCGACCGGCATTTTGTGAATATCAACGGCCGGATCATTGACGGGAAAAACTATGTATCTGAAGTTGTTTTTTCGCCCGACGGCCGGAAGTGGGGTGTCATTTATTTGAAGGAGAAAATGAAACTGCGACCCGGGATCTATCCGCGGCCGCATATGCGCGAAAAAGACTCCTATGTGGAAGTTAATGTGAATGGGGAAATTTTCGGGAAATACCAAAGCGCTTATAATCTCGGCTTTTTGCCGGATGGAAAAACCTTTTGGTTTTTCTATTTGGATCGCGAAGATAAAAAGCACGTCGTGGTAAACGGGAAGGACTATAGCGGAATCGCGAACGATCTGCGTGTTGAAAATGACGGCGCCTTATTTCATTTTACATACCGCAAGGCCGGAATGCT
>RPPU01000145.1 GCA_003819975.1 Desulfobacteraceae bacterium | reverse complement strand
TAAGGTCAACCATTCCAATCCAAGAGATCCGGTTACTCTTAGAATTTATCCCTTGAACGCTATGCTTTCGGAGGTAAGGGTTTGGTGTAATAATAAATTAATCGACATCCAAAAAATCAAAAATAGTGATTTAAAGGGTGTCCAGTTTTGAACGTTAAATCCTTAAAAAAGTGTCCACTTTTGAAAGTTAACTAACAGCGTGATTTTTCATCTTGACCCGCCGAGCAGGTTATCTTATACTTTCAGCCGCCAAAAAAAATTCTTATGGCATCGGCATTTCATGTTTGCCGCCCATGGCATATTCCTTTTATTCACCCGTATGATGGGTTAACTCCGGTTGTTCTTTGGTCTCTCCGCGTTGCCCCATCATGCGGAAGGGATATCATGCATTGTAATTAAATCAAACTTTTGAGAAATAAATTCAGAAACAAATGGTTTAAAGATTATGAAAAACAAAAAAATATTGATTATCCTGATGTCTCTTGTTTTTTTGCCGGTAGAAAAGAATAGCCCTGAAAACAAATCACGCACCGACTCCTGTGTCGGCAGTTTTATCGTGCAAATGACCGTAGCAGGTTTCGGCAATGAAAAAGAGCACATATTGGCCGGTCAACTCGAAAAGCGGCTAAATTTGAGATTGCGTAAAGACAAGAACGGCGAGTGTACCGGTACTGATGCGGGCAGCAACAGTATTAATTTTTTCATCGAAAATGTATGCAATGTGGATCGAGGTGTTGCAGTTACGCTCGAAGAACTGAAATCCTTAAAAATTTCCGATAGATGCATTGTTGCCATATATAAAGACGAGTCGTTTTCGGTGGTATGGCCGAAAGGGTTCACAGGGCGATTCAGCCTGTTCTGAATGATGCGACTCCGAAAAAGTCGTTGGGCCCGATACGTCCGTAGGTATCCGTTAAGCGCTCGGTCTTTGCGGCGTGGTTTTATCCTGCCCCCCGGGGACACGGCTGAAGTGCATATCGGTAAGAAACAAAAAACCGGCGCCGACACCCAAGGCGCATTGCAATTGATTGCAAAAAACGCCCAAAAAGGAATAAACACAAGAAACGATGAACCGGAATATCGCGAAAACCAAAACCACGCAAACAGCGCCAGGGACACAGACAAAGCGGGGCTGTTATTATGTTTTGCTTTTTATTGTTTTTTCCGGGGTTAATATGGTTTACGCCGATTGGACAATGGAACTCATGAACGGACAAAACGACAGAAAAGAAATCAAGCTGGAATTGCCTTTAAAACAAATCTGGATGAAAAAATACTCGCAAATCAGCTGTCCCGTGCTCATGGAAGATAAACTTTATGTTCTGGACGATGAATCCAAATATTTTATATGGGGAAATCGAAGATTGATTGTATGGGAAATAGACAAAAAAACAGGAGAAAAAACAAGGAAACATGTAATAGGAGAAGTCCCTGACATAAAATATCGCAGGATGATAGGATATGATGGAAAAATATTTGTATCTGTTATTTGGAGAGATGAAAAAGAATGGAAAAATGAAAAACTATACTCTTATCTGTTTGCGTATGACATCAAAAATAAAAAAACAATTTGGAATCACACCATAGGTCCTATTATTGAATATGGGATGGACAGGGAAAATATTGGTTCATGGCTGAATGCGGATGACAAAAAAATATTTTTAGTTTTAATGCAGGTTAGAAAGAATAATAAATTATTTTGTTTCGATGCCAATAACGGAAATATCTTATGGAAAACAAATAGACCTGAAAATGTAAAAATAGACAACACCTATCCTGCGATAGGCAATGGGAAAGTCTATTTAGGGACAACGGCCAATCAGGAAGGAGGCAAGATCACTGCTTTTGACATAAACACAGGATCAGTGGTTTGGGAAAAGGCATTCTCGCTTGAAAATGAAAATATGGAAGCTGTTGATTACTCTAATATGATTTTTCAAGAAGACGTGCTTTATGTGCCATTTCAATATAAAATAAACAAAGGAATATTGATGGCATTAAACGCATCTGATGGAAACAAAAAATGGTTATTTCAAGACAATGACAAAGAAGATTCTTTTTTCAACTATACGCCTCTTATTGATCAAAAGGCCATATATGCTTGCGAGTTTGATGATTTTCTCTATAAAATCGATAAAAAGACCGGCAAATTAATATGGAGATTCACTTTTACAACCGGGGGATCCCATCCTCTTAGGTTTCAAACAACCAAATATATAGCCTATACAACATTAGGACAAGAAGGATATGCCCAATTAATCTTCATTGACAAACAAACAGGCCAGGAAGCCGCACGGTATGATCTGCCCAGTGAAATCAACCGGCCCGGATTAAGGCACATCACGGACGTGGTGGCGGACAACAATCAATTATTCGCCATCCTTGAAGACGGCCGCTTCTATGCCCTGGCAAATATGGGCAAATAGAGGAAACCGGCAGTTATTACAGAAAAATGGGGTCAAATCTTTAAACTTGACAAATTCAATTGAAAACGTATGATGTTTTTATGACTGAAGGGGACAGGCAAATAATTATTTGACATATGGCTCTGAATTTTCTAAGATTTAGGTATGAATTTTAAAAAGCATTGGCGGGATAGTTCATTAAAAAACAATTACTTGGGAGGGTATTAATCATGCCGCGAATCGCCCGGATGATCGTGAAAGATGAACCAACCGTTTACCATGTCATTTCCCGGACCGCTCTGAAAGGATTTGTGCTGAAAGACCAGGACAAAGATTATTTTCTGAATTTGATCCGGAGTTTAAGTAAGGTCTATTTTACCGAAGTGCTGGGCTTCTGTATCATGGGAAACCACTTCCATCTCTTGGTCAAAATGCTGATGGCGGAGGAATTCTCGATCGAGGAACTGCAGAAAAGGTATAAGCTCTATTACGGGGATAAAAACAAAACCAATATAAGTAAAGATCAAATTCCTTTTTACAGGAATAAATGGAGTAACCTGTCGGAATATATCCGGGAGATTAAGCAAACTTTTTCAAAATACTATAACCGTACTCATGATCGCAAAGGGTACTTTTGGTCTGAACGGTTCAAGAGCCTGATTGTGGATAATGGAGAAACCTTGATCAATTGCCTGGCTTATGTTGATCTGAACCCGGTGCGGGCCGGCATTGTCAAAAAACCGGAGGAATATCGCTGGAGTTCGTTAGGATACCATGTGCAAACCAGGAACAAAGAGGGGTTTTTATCATTAGATTTCGGCTTGAAAGAATTCAGCGTTAACCCGGACCAGGATCGGTTTAAATATTACCGGAAATACGTGTATGAGAAGGCTGGATTGGTGAAAGGGCAAGAACAAAAGGAATATGATTTAAACGCCATAGAGCGATTCAAGTATCGCACCCGGTATTTCAGCGACAGCGGGATTATTGGGAGCAAGGAATTTGTGAGCCGGATTTATCAGGAGTTTAAGAGTCATTTTAGTTCACGTCGCGAGAAAGAACCCAGGACGATTCGAGGACTTACGGGAGTTTATTCACTCAAGCGATTGTCGGAGAGCATTTAATAATCGTCGTTGGAAGTTCTAATTTTTTTTGAAGTGTGTTTTATCGCAACAACAACACGGTTTTTAATCACCTATCATCATTTTATCATTTTTGTCATTCAGAAATCCTATTAACTATTAATCTTGCGGTTTAGTGAAGTTGCCCGCCAATAACGAAGAATATTCAATAATAATCAAGTTAAATCGCTGTTTTTAATAGAACAGGTGTTTTAAAAACGCCATTCTTTTTTGAAAATATACATTATCGACCTGTCCCCTTTTCCTTTTCTTCTATATTCCGAACCATTCAATCGGATGCGATCATGAGACAACGATGGGAGCGTTATTGTAAAGAGAATTTTTATGCAAATGGAATTGAGTTTGATGAAGTGATTGAAGCACTGATGGGTATTGTACTCAACGGATAGCATCCAATCAAGGATAAAAACGGCACAACGCGAAGGCAAGGTTAAGGCCGAAATGAAAATCGGCGGCATGACCTGCGCCATGTGCGCGAGTGCGGTCGAGAAGACTTTAGGGCAATTGCGCGGTGTCGAGTCGGTAACGGTGAATTTGGGCAGCATGCAGACCTATGGTAAAAACAGTAAAAATGGGGTCAGATTTATGGAATTTGTTAAGTTTAAAGATTTGACCCCATATTTTCCTAACCCCATATTTTCCACGCAGTGTTGGTCTGGATCGAACCTCACCCGTGAAAGATCTGTCCCGCAGCTTATGATCGTGTCTATGATCCTTTGGCTTACTATTGATTCAATCCGGCCTCTCAAGCCGATAGAGGCTAAGAAAATTGGATAGATAAGTGAATTATGTTATATTCACTTGAACCTTTTTAATGAACAGACCTACCAAAAAGATAAACCATTCTCGGGGGAGGGAACAGTATGAAAAGATATAAGATCTTGGCTATGGGTCTCATCTTTGTGTTTTTGTTCGGGAATACGGCGGTTATGGCGGCACCGGCGATTAAAAAGCAAGCCGGGGGTGCGGCAATTCCGGCGAAAGTGGCGGCAAGTTCGCTGGTGCAAACCGCCTCAAAAATCGAGGTCAAAAGCTTTAGCGCGCCGGTAGGCAAAGACATTGCCCTTGAGGCGCGGTTGATCACCAGCAAGGGGGAGTTGCTTGGCGGCAAAATGATCGAATTCAAGGTCAACAACAAGCCAATCGGTTCTTTCCCCACGGCCACTGCGGGTACGGCCAATGCGGGCACAGCCAAGGCGCCGTTCCATGTGTCCGGCGACTATCCGCCGGGGGTTTACAAAATCGAGGCGCGTTTTACCGGTGATGCCGCGGCCGGGTGGGGGACCGGCAAAGGCGACCTGACCGTGGTCAAGGCCAAAACCAAGTTCGAGATGACGTTGATCAAAAACATGAACCCGCCCCTGATCGGAGGCGAGGCTCATTTGGCGGGCTACCTGATCAACACGGCCAATCCGGCTTCGGAGATCAAAGACCGGAAAGTCTCGGTGAGACTCAGTCGCGGCAATTACACGGAAACCATTATCACTTATAAAAAGGGAGAATTCTTTTTCCATCCCCTTGTTCCCCTGGATCTCGCCGCCCTGAACAGCCTTGATCCCAAGCTGCCGTTCACGGTCGAAGCCGAATTCGGCGGCGATACCTATTTCGAACCGACCCGGGCGCAGTTCACTTTCACGGCTATCGGGCAACCGGCTCCGCAGATTAAGGCGGTGGAACGGATCAACGATAATTATCTGAAACTCAAAGGCGAGTATTTCAAGCCGGCGCAATATGAAAAGGATTGGAACCGCTGGATCACGGAGTTCAAGAATTGGGTTTTCATCTATGCCGACGACGGCACGGGACTTAAGCCGGTGCCCTTAATCAGCGGGAGGGCCGGCGATATTAATATGCGGGAAATCGGTCTTAACGTCAAAAGCTTCAACCTGCAAGCGATCAAGTTCAAGGTCGTGCGGGGCAAGCAAGAATCCAATATCTTTTCGTTTTCCTATGTCCGGGGGAAGGACATCCAGCTCATCATCGAATCCATCGATCCCGCCCGGACCAAGGTCGGTGATCCGGATGAAAACGCATTCACCCTTAAACTGCATATAACTTCATTCAGTTATTTGTTAAACCCGGGAACTAAAATCATGTTCTCCGGCGAAAGGATTCCGTTTAAAGATGCGAAATTTAAAACGCAGAGTCCGGAAGACAAAGCGAATAATGAAGGTTGGTTTGAATTTCACGTGCCCGTGAACTACCGGCACTTGCCGGGACCCTACAAGATCCAGGTCATCAGCGATAAAGGAGTTGAATCCAATATCGTTTACTGGAATCTTGAACGGGTCATAAAAGTAAATCCGGCCACGATGAAAGCGACGCCGAAAAAGTTGAAATAAGCGGCTAAATGTTTTATTGATCCTGCAAAAGCCAGGATCAAAAAAACATGAATTCCGGCAAGCCGGAACAGGAGTTCCAGCGAGGTCGCCGGAATAAGCCCGTATGATTGCAAATCAGTTGGTTATTCGCTTTTTCATTTTTCTGTTTGCAAGACCGCTCGGTTTGATTTACACTTTGGGCAGGAAGAAAAGGCTTGTCGCAGTATATGAAATCCGGAACGATCATACTTGCCAACGGAAAATTCCCCGATCATCAAGTCCCTCTCATCTGTCTTGACAAGGCGGAAAGAGTCGTCTGCTGTGACGGGGCGGCCGATTCGCTTGTTCATTACGGAAGGGACCCTGATGCAATTGTAGGCGACTGCGATTCCCTCAGCCCGTGGATAATCAAGCAGTTTCACGACCGGATCTTTAGGGATGGCGACCAAGAGACAAACGATCTTACAAAAGCGGTAAAATGGTGCATCCATAAGGGTTATAACGATATAACCATTCTTGGGGCCACCGGGAAACGGGAAGATCATACTCTGGGAAATATCGCATTGCTGGCCGTCTACTCCAAAGCGGTAAAAGTTATGATGGTAACCGACAGCGGGATATTCCGTCCGCTTAACGAAAGCGCAGATGTTGAGTCGTTTAATGGACAGCAGGTGTCGTTGTTTTCGATCGATCCTGAAACGGAAATCACCTCAACAGGCCTGAAATACAAACTTGAAAAAATGAAGTTTAAAAGCTGGTGGAACGGGACCCTGAATGAATCAACCGGAAATAAATTCAGCCTTGAATTCACCGGAGGCCCGCTGATCGTTTTCCGGAAATTTGGGAAGATGGAGTTTAATCTTTAAGCTTGATCCGCCATGCGGTTTGATTTATAATTAAGCCGGCAAAAACAAAGTATTTTCATAAAAATTGATTCGGGCCCGAGAAGGAGGTAGGAGGTCAAAGCATGTCGCATTCAATCTTGGACGGTAAAAAAATCCTGGCGGTCGATGATGAACCCGATGTCTTGGATGTCCTGGAAGAAGAAATTTCCTACAAATGCCCCAACTGCGGAATCGATAAGGCCGTTAATTTCGAAGATGCGAAGAAATTATTGGAATCCAAGCCTTATGATATCGTCATTTTGGATATTATGGGGGTCCGTGGTTTTGATTTGCTCGATATTGCCGTAAAACACGATCTGAAAGTCGCGATTTTGACGGCCCATGCCATTACGCCCGAGGCCTTGAAGCGTTCTTATGAGATGAAGGCCCGGGCCTATTTGCCGAAAACCAAGTTGGGCGAGATTGTCCCCTTCCTGGAGGATATCTTGAAATACGACTACCAACCCGGCTGGCAGCGTTTGATGGCAAAGCTCCAGGATTTCTTCGATCAAACCTTCGAACCCGATTGGGAGAAAAAAAGCGGTCTTAATTGGCGGGACAAACCCAGTTGGTGAGAAAGAGGATCTCATCTGCCGGAGAACTTGTTCGGCGGAGAGTCGTAGTTCATTTTTCCGGTTTCCGGACTCCGGCTTCTGTTGTAAGATGTGTGAAGGTAAGAACGTAAGAACGTTAAGAACGCGACCTCCCCCGACCTTCAGGCTAAACCGCCTGATTTCCAAACCGCGAATGATGAATTGGGAACCATTAAATCGCAGCCTTGTGCTTGTCAACTTTAACCTATTTATCTATTTCGCGGTTAACAAGATCCGAACCCCTTTCATTGGTCGCCAGGTTTCCGATTGAGCTGTATGATTTTACCTAACGAAGGCCGGACCGACTTGCGGATGTACTCGTTGGGGTTGCCGGCCCTGGGTTTTTGCCGGAGCCGGGTTTCTTTCGCCGGCAGTTGAGCCAGTGCTTTTTGGGCGGCTTGCCGGACCCGGGGTTTTTCGTCGTACAGGCATTTGAGCAGGGCCGGGCCGGCGGAAGGATCGCCGATTTTTTCCAGGGCTGCGCAGGCCAGTTGCCGCACCCGGGCGTTTTCGTGCAGCAGATAGCGAATCAAGGCCGGCACTTGGGTCTGATCGCGGGCCTCGCCCGTCTCTTGGATATGAATCAGGATTTTTTCTTCTTTGGCTTCGCGGCCGCGGTCGTCGGCCTTGATCAATTTATGCTTCTTTTTTTTCTTTGCGGGCGGGCTCGCTACGGTGCGGCCCCAGCCCAGGCAATTATCGCAAGCCTCGCATTTGTGAGCCCTGGGTTCGCCTTCAAAATAATCCAAAAGCATTTTACGCCGGCATTGACTGGAGTAGGCATATTGCTCCATGCGGTCCAGTTTTTCATGTTCGCATCGGGCGCGCGTTTCCAGGGCTTTAAAATCAATGGGCAGCCGGTCCGGGGAGATGTTTTTGCCGAACAAGCGCAGGCCGGTGCCTCTAAAAGGGGGCACATATTCCAGGATCTTGTCCTTGGCCAGGCTATGCAAGCCGCGCAAGAGTTGGTCCGCTTCCAGATTATATGTTAGGCCGAAGGACTTCAAGGCAATCGGGTTTTCCTGAAAGAGCGTTTTGGGGAAAGCCCGCATGAAGGCGATAATTATTTTTTTGCGCGTTTGCGACCGGTTCCCGACCTTTTGCAGGGCTTCCGCGGCCGGAAGCAGAAATGAGATCAGCGCTTTGTTTTCAGCGGAGCGCAGTCTTTCCAATAGGTTGTTTTCTTCCAAAATACGCACGGCCGAACCCACGGCGGTTTCATTGCCGCGGGTGGGAATCGCGGCCTCGATCTGTTTGTAGGTGAGTAAGATCGGATCGGTTTTTTGCGCCGTTAGGGTTTGATAGACCTGGCGGATCAGCTCCCGGGAGGGATAATTGTTGCGGATGAAGAATTCGTGCAGATACCGGTCCGCGGGGCTGAAGAGCAGCAGACAATAGGCGATTTGATTGTCGCGGCCGGCCCGGCCGGTCTCCTGATAATAGGCTTCGAGACTGCCGGGCAGGTTGTAGTGAATCACGAAGCGGATATCGGCCTTGTCAATGCCCATGCCAAACGCATTGGTGGCGACCATGACCTTGATTTTTCCTTTTAAAAAAGCGTCCTGGGCCGCGCTGCGGGCCGGGTCATCCATGCCGGCGTGATAGCCCAAGACTTTTACGGAATGCAATTTCAAATAATCGGTCAGGGCTTCGACATTCTTGCGGGTTCCGGCATAGACGATTC
>RPPU01000144.1 GCA_003819975.1 Desulfobacteraceae bacterium | reverse complement strand
GAAACGAATTTCGGAATCCGAAGCAAGCGCATGAATCCGTACCCCAATCCGTTATGTTATACAATACCATGCGGCCACATTGTTCATTACAATTGAATACACCGGATCAAGTTCATCACATGGCGGCGTAAAAGGATCATAGACCACGGGATAGAATTCTTTAGAAGGTTAATCAAATGGAAAATGACATTAAAAAACTGACAACTTTAAATCAGGACTTGACCGATCTCTATAGCTGAGCGTGCGCCCCTGCATTCACACGTTCACACATTCACACGTTCACACCTATAAACGATTGCCTATCGAGATCATTTATAGTAGGATTTTACAATTTTGTTTACGGGGATCTCTAAAAATTCACTTTATCGGCTGCGAGATCCTTAAAAATAGGCCAAATATGAACAGTCAACTCCTCTAAAGACGAATTTTTAGAGATCCCGTTACGATAGATATCACAAGGAATCTTTATGCTCTGGCCGCGTCAAGCATTCTTAATCCCGATCTATTTTTTCTCGCGCATCTGGCCCCGACCCATTTTGCTTTTGCACAATCGGTTGGCGAGTTATGTTGTATTCCGGCTCTGGCGGGAAAAAAGGCAAGTGTGGCAAAAAAATCTGGCAATTGTTTTAGGTAAGCCGGCCCAGGACCCGGTGGTCAAAAAAACCAGCCGGCAAATGCTGCTGAAATACGGGCTTTATTTATGCGATTATATGCAGATGTACCGGCTTTTAAAAGGGGGCGCCCGGCATTTGATTCCGGAATTATACGGATTGGCGCACCTGCAGAACGCCATGCAATCGGGGCAAGGGGCTATTTTAATCACGCCGCATCTGGGTCACTGGGAGCTGGGCAGCGTGCTTTTAACCATGCGCAAAATTCCGCTTTACGCCATCACCTTGCGTGACCCTGAGAAAAAAGTGCAGGATTTCCGCGATCAATCCCGGGCCGGCATGGGCGTGCAATCCATTCATATCGATCCTGAACGTTTTGAGACGGTTTTGAAGGTGGTGCGCCTTTTAAAAGAAAATGCTTTTGTAGCCTTGCTGGGAGATCGCTGGGAAGGCGGTAAAAAAGCGAAGGTGACTTTTTTCGGCCAAGAGGTTTTTTTCCCGGTCGGCGCCGCTGCATTGGCCTTGGCCAGCGGCGCGCCTTTGATACCGGCCTATACAATTTTGCGGGGAAACGGGCGTTATGCGACCCATGCGGAAGAGCCGATCTGGGTCAGGCGGCAGCCGGGTGTGGAAACCGCTGAATTGCTCGTTCAGAAGACCCAGGAATTGGCCCGGGTTTTTGAAAAGGCCATATCCCAATATCCGGATCAATGGTATCATTTTTACGATTATTGGGAGCGGTTTCGGGCAAACGAAAACAATTTCAATCCGGAATAGAACAGAAGAACGGATTATTTACATTTAGGGGAAGGTTACAAACCATATATAGCCGAGCAAGAACCATTTGGTTTGAGCCTCATTCCATTTGCAAGCAACCCCTTGACCGCGCCTGGTTTGCCGTTGACAGAACAGCTGAATCCTGCTAAAAAAACGCTAATTATTTTTAGGGAGTTTTTTTGAAAGCCGAACTCAAAAAAGAGACTTGGAAGATCTATCCTGAACCCCTGATTTTTTTATATCCGGGTCAGGGTGCGCAGCAGGTCGGCATGGGGCTGGATTTATATGAGCGATTCGGAGAAGCCCGCCGGCGGTTTGCCCAAGCCGATCGTTTTTTAGGGTATTCGCTCAGTAAGCTCTGTTTTGAGGGTCCGCCGGCGGAACTCAATCGAGATCTGACCTCACAATTGGCGGTCTATGTGGTGAGTTGTATTTTGACCGATCTTTTGGCAGGGCAGCAAATTTTTCCTTCCGCCACCAGCGGGTACAGTTCCGGATTTTATGCGGCCGGTTATGCGGCCGGTTGTTATGATTTCGAGCAGGGTTTGGATATTGTCCGTCGTGCCGGAGAAATTCTTCTGGCTGAAGAACGCAAACTGGAAGGGACCATGGGCACTATTTTTGGCTTGTCCCGTGATAAAGTCCAAGTTATTTGCAATCGAATCGATTCATTGGAAATCGGCATTTTCAATACACCCAGCCAAATGATCGTTTCCGGGCCCCGTTCTGCGGTCCTGCAAGCGTTGCAAGCGGCTAAAGAGCAAGGCGCGCTGGATGCCTATCTTATCTGCGCCGCCGTCCCCTATCATTCCAGTCGTTTGGAACCTTGCTCCCGACAATTGCAAGCGGAACTGCAGGATACGGTTTTGCGCGATCCGGAATTGCCGCTTTTTTCCTATTTGAATCTGGCGCCGGTCCGAAACCAAAACGAATTTAAGGAGATCATAGCCGTTCAACTCAGTCGCCCGGTTTTCTGGGTCGATCTGGTCCGTAAACTGCAGCCCGGTCTGATTGTCGAAGTGGGGCCCGGTCTGGTGCTCTCGCGCGCCATCCGCTGGATCGATCGGGGAGCGGAAGTCATTCCTACATCGGACTGCCAAGGCTTTTTGAATGCCGTGGCCCGGATTCAAAGCAAGAGGGTTGAGGGAGAGATCTATGGCGCCTATACCGAACCCTTATTTGCCTGATCGTTCTCTGATCGAATCGATTCTGCCCCACCGTGATCCTTTCCTTTTTGTCGATAAAATCAATTCTTTTTCCGCTCCGGAAACCATTTCAGCCGAGTTTTTTCTGGCGCCGGAATTGCCTTTTTTCAGAGGTCATTTTCCGGATCGACCGGTCATGCCGGGCGTTCTGACCATCGAGGCGTTGGCCCAAACCAGCGGATTGTTGTTGGGTTTGACTTGGCGGGAGCAGGGCCGGGAAACTCCGCAAAATGGTTCTCTTTTTTTGGGCAAAGTTCAGGTCAAATTCACGGCTTCAGCCCAAGCCGGCGATATTTTGGTTTTGGAATCACGGTTGAAAAAAAGTTTTGCCGGTCTGTTTCTTTTCGAGGTCCTTGCCCGGGTGGGGGAAAAAACAGTGGCCGGCGGAGAATTGACCCTGGCGCGGGAGAGTGGAGAGCGCACGAGATGAATGTTGTGGAGTTGTTCAGTCGGCGGGTTACGAGTTATTGTAAAATGTGAAACGCGAATCGTGAAACGTAAGATAAAAAACAGTTTTTAGTCCCATGGTTCGTGGAATTAAGGGTTGAAGAAAATAGCCATTCATTCAGTTATGGATTGTGAGCTTTATGCTTCAAGTCATGTTTACTACATTCACATTTGCCGTTTCACGTTTGACATTTCACGTTTCACGATCGCTGCTCTCTGCTTTAAGCTCGTCAGAACCGCCGTCTCAACCCGTTCGACCGTGATGTTTAACAAGCAGCGCCAATGGCTGCAGGGTTTTTTGCGATAACAGGGCGAGCACTCCAAATCTTCACGAACAATCGTATGGATCGGGCCATAGGGGCCGGTCCGCACCGGGTTGGCGGGTCCGAAAATCGCCACCACCGGTACGTCCAGGGCCGCGGCAATATGCATGGGACCGGTATCGTTGGATATCAAGAGCCGGGCGTTTTTAATCACGTGGATCAATCCGTTCAGGTCCGTTTGGCCTCCCAGATCCAAAGCGCGGCCCCGGCTATGCTCGACGGCGGTCCGGGTGACGCCCGCGTCCGCCTTACTGCCGATGATGACCGCGGGCAAGGGCAGGCGGGCAGCCAGCGCGCCGAAACGTTCGGCCGGCCACATGTTCGCTTTTTTACCGGCGGACGGGGCGATCACGATATATTCCGCGGGCAAGGATTGCAGTAGTTCGGCCCTGGGATTCAACGGCGGCAGAGGGAATTCGATCTCGGCAACCCGGCCGCCCAGGAATTGCAGGATTTTCAGATAACGGTCCACCGCATGAATCTGCTTCCCGCCTTCAACGCGATGCGTATAGAACAGGGTGCTGCCTTCTTTGGCTTCGGCAAAGCCGATCTTGATCGGCGCCCGGGTGGCCCAGGCCGTCAAGCCGCTGCGCAACAAACCTTGCAGATCGATCACTAAATCAAAAGTTTCTTGGGCCAGTCCGCGTTTTAAAGTTCGGATTTCGGATAGGCTGGTTTTTAAGCGCCGAATTTTTTTCCATTGATTTTTATCGATGATCCAAATTTTATCGATCAGGGGGTGGTTCAGCAGCATTCCTTCCAAGCCCTTGGCAATCACCCAGTGGATTTCCGCTTTGGGGCAGTTTTGCTTCAGGGTGTGCAGAAAAGCCAAGCTATGCACGACATCTCCCAGGGCACTGGGTTTGATGATCAGGATTTTTCCGGGGGGATTTGTTGAAAATAAATCTTTCATGGGGTTGCGGAGCGCGGTCGGCCTCTTTCGGGATTTTTTTCAGAGCCGGATGTTCAGGCTTTTTTTTCCGTATGAACGATATCGAATTCCTTGGCAGCGGAAGTGTCGGCCTGATGAAAGTCGGTCTTGTCATTGACCCTGACTTGATGGAAGACCGCGTCCATGACCTCGATCATGACCAGGTTGGCGTCTTGCAAGTCACAGTCCGTGAGGGTCGTCTCCGATAAATTGGCTCCGCTTAAGGTGCAGTGGCTCAGATTGCAATGATTGAGTTTGGACCCGCTGAAATTAGCGTCCGGCAGGTCGGCATGCTCGAAATTGCAGTGGTCCAGTTCGCAGCGGATAAACTCTACTTCTTCCATTTGGGAATGGTTGAAATCCACATTGCGCAATACGGATTCAATCAGGATCAGGCCCTCCAGGTCGGTGTGATGAAGCGCGCAACCGTCCATATTCAATCCGGTCAACGGCTTGCGCTTGTTTTTGTGGTCTTCTAATTTGGCGATGAATTCTTTTTTATCCATAATCCAAAGACTAAAAAAAAGTTTGATAGAGGGTGACGCCGGCGGCCTTATCTAGAAGTATAGAGAAAGGTTGTTCCGGTGTCAAACAATGTTTTTTCGGTCCCGAAAAGCAAGGGGCCGAAAAAACATGAATTCCGGCGGCTGCAGGATTCAAGCGCATGGTTGAGCGGTGCGCCCGTGCACTTTCCCCCGTACAAAGGATGCAAAAATGCCGCCAAAACAGAGAACCCCAAAAATGATAAACGCAACCCGGGTGCCGTTCAGAAAGGCCGGAAAATACTCAGGGGTGATCCGGACCCGGCCCAGGTAAAGGGTGAAGATCGTGGTGGCAATGCCCATACTGATCAGCATACCCAACAAACGCATGGTGCCGATCGAACCGGAGGCAATGCCGTAATAACGTTTTTCAATGCAACCCATGATGGCATTGGTGTTGGGTGAAGAAAAAAAGCCGAAGCCGCAACCCAGCAGGACCAAATCGGCAACGATCAGAGAGGGGGGCGTATCCGTTTGCAGAAAGGCAAACAGGAAGAGGCCGATGGCGGTTAAGATCATTCCAATGGTGGCAAGCAAACGCGGTTCTTTTTTATCCGAAAGCCAACCGGCCAGGAGCGAGATCAGGACCATGGAAACCGGTTGCGCGATCAGGATGAAGCCGGTTTGAGTCGGGGAGTATCCTTTAATATATTGGAAATAGAGGCTCAATAGAAAAGTAAGCGCAAAGGTGGCGCTGTAATTGATCAAAGCAGCCAGGTTGGAAAAAGCAAAAACCCGGTTGTTCCGGAAAAGTTTTAGCTCAAAGACCGGGTGAGTGACACGGTTTTCGTGAAGGATGAAGAAGATAAACCCGGCGATGCCGGATAAAATCCACCAAAGGCTGGATAAGGCGGGCAACAGGGAAATGCCGTACATCAAGGCAAGAATGGCCAGGCTGTAAAGCAGAGCGCCCGGGTAATCGTATTTTTCGCCGCGCGCCTCGGCCCATTCCCCTTTCAGCCTGGTCAGGACCAGAAAGATGATGATCAGGCCCAAGGGGATATTGATCAGAAAAATGCCGCGCCAGGTCACGGTCTGGGTTAAAAAACCGCCCAGCACCGGGCCGATGGAGAGGCCGATATAAACCACGGCTACATTGATTCCCAAGACCTTGCCGCGATCTTGGGGGGGAAATACGGATATCAGCATGGCGATACCGGTGGCAAAGACCATGGCATTGCCCAGACCCTGCAGAACGCGGAAGATAATCAACATGAGCGGGGAAGCGGACAGGCCGCAGCACAAAGAGGCGACCGTGAATAGGATCGTGCCGTATAAATAGATTTTTTTACGACCGTAAATATCGGCCAAGCGGCCCAAAGGGACCAGGGCGACGGCGGCCGCCAAAAGGTAAGAAGTGGCGATCCAACTTAGGGTTACGGCATCGATGCCGAAGGTTTGGGCAATGGAAGGCAAGGCAATGTTGATGGAAGAGCCCATAAAGGGCGTCATAAAGGAACTGAGGGTGGATACGATTAAAGCAGTCCATTTGTTCGCGTCGTTCGGATTCATGGGCGGGCGCTCCTCCTTTTAAAATCAAACGGAACCGTTATATCATTTTCGATTCGGAAAGACATTCGTTTTTTGGGCGTGCGGCGGGAACGGCTGGCGTTCTTAAACCCGGAGGATGCCCGCGGCCGGCAACCTAAACGCGAGTATACCGTTGCCTGAAGACCCGGTGGGTTTGTTGGGCAAGCCTTTTTTAATGCCGAATTTGGGTTTAATGAATGGCCGGCATGGCTTTTTGAGCCTGCTCAACGCAGCTTTTTTGTTCCGGGGCGGTTTTGCCGATTTCTTTAACCAACTTGGCCGTGGTGGCCGCGGTTGAGATCAATTCCTGATAAGCCTGGTAGGCCGCAGCCACCAGGGCGGACCCGCCCTTGATTTTTTCCACATTATTGGCGATCAAAGATTCCGTGTTTTGGACGGCCGCGGCAGAACGCAGGGCCAGGTTGCGCACTTCATTGGCTACTACCGCGAAACCGGCTCCGGCTTCACCGGCGCGGGCCGCTTCCACAGAGGCATTGAGAGCCAATAAATTGGTTTGAAAAGCAATTTCATTGATGGTCTTGTTTATCTTGGAAATTTCTTCGCTGGAACTGGAAATGACTTTCATGGCGGCAGTGAGGCTTTGCATGGACGTTTCGGCATTCTCAGCCGCTTTGATGGCGTTTTTCATGATTTTGCGGGCATGATCGGTGTGTTCAGTATTTTTCGCAATAATTGCGGAGAGGCTTGCCAATGCAGCCGCAGCCTCTTGATCCCGGTTGGCTTGATGCGCCGGTGAGGTTTTAAAAGTCCGGGTCCTATCAGAGTCCCGGTTGGCGACAGCTGTGCGTTCCGAAGCGTTTTGGTTGAGCTTAGCAAAGCGCTGGGCCAGAGGTTTGATAACCCAGATCCTGGCACTGATCAGAAAAGCGGAAAATAAAAGACCGGCCCATAACAGCAATACCACGATCATTCCGGGCGAAAGATAGGTGTCAATATTCGGTGAGTCTGTTCCAAAAAAACCAATTAAATAAAAACCCATTAAAGCCATCATTAAAATAATAGCCTCAATAATCATCAATTTAATATGGGTTCTCATTGCAGACCTCCCGGGCTATTTTGAGATTTATTAAAGTTTATTATAATTATTTCAAGTATCGTGCCAGCTTTGCATTCGCGACGGTCATGAAAAGCGCAGGGTTTTCGGCAACCGGTTTTCAACGAAAACGAACATATTCCGGCTTCGGAGTCACTCTAATTCTGAAACCAAGCTGTGGGGCTTTTTGTCGATGGTAGTCGCAGGCTTTAGCCTACGTCATGGTGCTTACGGACTCCTGTCCGTTCCACGCAGCCTAAAGGCTGCGGCTACCCCTTAATCCCATGTTTCACGGGATTAATCCCCCGATAATTGCTTTAATTGCCCTGCAAGGCAAGGGCAGAAGCCCTCGCGTTGGCACCGTCTTCCGGGCAGGGCCCCGGACGACGCGTAGGCACTTATTTCCACAACATCGACATGGGGATTTCTAAAAACAGAAATCCCGGGTTGTCGATAGGTGAAAAACGAATAATGAACAGACTTGCCGTTGTACGGGTTTATTCCGGCGATCTTGCCGGAATTCATGTTTTTTTGTTCCTACAAAAAAACATTTAGACATCTTCCGGGTAGCGTTGGGCAATGGATTTCAGTATTTCCAGAGAATGGAAAAAGGCGTGGGTAATTTCGGGGTCAAAGTGCTTGCCTGAGGCCTGGTCGATTTCCGCCAGGATGCGGTCTTCGTCCCAGGGTTCTTTGTAGGAGCGGCGGGAGCAAAGGGCATCGTAAACATCCGCTACCGCTACAATCCGGCCAAAAAGGGGAATTTCCTCGGCGCGTTTGGGCCGGGCCTGTCCGTAATCATTGGTATAACCCGGCAATGGTTTTTCAGTGAGCGGATCGATATGGCCCGGATAACCGGAACCGTCCCATTTCTCATGGTGGTTTAACGCCACGATCCGGGCTACTTCATCAAAATCGGAATGGGGAGTGATAAAGAGCCGGGCGCCCAAAAAAGTATGGCTTTTCATGATCTCAAATTCATTAATGGTCAAACGAGCCGGCTTGCGCAAGATCAAATCGCTGATCGCTACTTTACCCACGTCATGCAACATGGCAGCCATGCGCAAGAGGTCTTTTTTTTGTTCAATGGTTTCGGCTTGGAGTCCTTGGCGGTGGGCCCAGGTTTCATAAATTTCCACGGCATAGGCGGCCACGCGGTTGACATGGGCGCAAGTCTCTTTGGGATCGCGCAGTTCCGCCATACTGATCATGCGTAGAATGATATTGCGGGTCATCTGCGCGCGGTCCAGGGCCAGGGCCGCGCTGGTGGCAAAATATTTTATCAGCGATTCGTCAATCTGGGGAAAACCGATCATCCGGCCCTGTTCATCTTTGGCATTGATCAGTTGCATGACGCCCAGTAATTCTCCGCTTTGATTGGTCATGGGCACAGCCAGGATGGAGCCGGTATGATAGTTGGAGATCCGATCAAAATGCGGATCAAAAGTAAAAGGTACGGAATGGTTTAAAGCATAAACGTCCGGGATATTAACGGTCTTAAGGGTGTTGGCGACAAAGCCGGCAATGGAATTGTTGTTGATCGGGATACAGAAGGTATTGAAAATCAATTTTTTGCCCGGGTCCAGGCGGTTTTGCAGGGTGTCGTTCTGGGTATG
>RPPU01000143.1 GCA_003819975.1 Desulfobacteraceae bacterium | reverse complement strand
AAACTGCGTCACCATGGCACCATGCTGGGTCGGATTGTATATGAAGGTCTGCCTGAACCGGCTTTAAAAGACCCCAACCTGGAAAATCTGGTCAAGAGCGCCAGTATTGCGGAACCGGTTCTATATGCCAAGGGCGGTAAAAAAGTCGTGCTCGTGGATTGCGGGGTTAAAAACAATATCATCCGCGCTTTTTTAAAACGCGATATCACCGTGTTGCGCGTGCCCTGGGATTATGACTTTTCAAAAGAAAAAGCCGACGGCTACATTATTTCCAACGGTCCCGGCGATCCCAAGCAATGTGCGGCGACCATTGCGCACACACGCAAAGCCCTGGCCCTGAATACGCCGATTCTGGGCATCTGCCTCGGTTCACAAATCCTGGGCTTGGCCGCCGGCGCCAATACGTACAAGCTCAAATTCGGCCATCGCGGTCAAAATCAACCTTGCGTTGAAAGCGGCACCCGGCGCTGCTACATCACGTCTCAGAACCACGGCTACGCGATCGAGACCAATTCCTTGCCGGAAGACTGGCGCGAGTGGTTTTACAATGCCAACGATCAAACCAATGAAGGCATCAAGCATATAGCCAAACCCTATTTCGGCACGCAATTTCACCCCGAGGCCTCACCCGGCCCGGACGACACTGAATTTCTTTTTGACATGTTTTTAAGGGCGGTCGGATCATGAAATCTAAATTTACGGACATCAAAAAAGTGCTGGTACTCGGATCGGGCGCCATTCAAATCGGTCAGGCCGGGGAATTCGATTATTCCGGCAGTCAGGCCATCAAAGCTCTGAAAGAAGAAGGCATTGAAACGGTTCTGATCAATCCCAACATCGCCACCATTCAAACTTCCGAAAACATGGCGGACCAGGTCTATTTTCTGCCGCTAACCGTGCCCTTTGTCGAAAAAGTCATTCTCCGCGAAAAACCGGATGGTATTCTGCTCGGCTTCGGCGGTCAGACCGGATTAAACGTAGGCGTGGAATTGAGTCAAAAAGGAATCCTGGATGCGCATAAAGTACAGGTTTTGGGCAGCCCGATTCAGGCCATTCAGAACACCGAAGACCGCGGCCTATTCGTCAAACAACTCGAGGAATTGAGTTTAAAGGCTCCGGCCAGCCGGGCGGTCCATAATATTCCGGAAGCATTGCAAACCGCGGAACAGATCGGTTATCCCGTTATGTGCCGCATCGCTTACGCCCTGGGCGGCTTGGGTTCGGGCGTGGCTTACAATGCCGAGCAACTTAAATCCCGGGCCGGCCTGGCGTTCACTTATGCCAAGCAGATTCTGATTGAAGAATATTTAGCCGGCTGGAAAGAGTTGGAATATGAAGTCGTGCGCGACCGCCACAACAATTGCATCGTGATTTGCTCCATGGAAAACATCGATCCCATGGGTATTCATACCGGCGAAAGCATTGTGGTGGCGCCTGTCCAAACCCTGACCTCGGCCGAAAATTTCAAACTGCGTTCCATTGCCATCAAGGTGGTCCGCCACCTCGGGATTGTGGGTGAATGCAATATCCAGTTCGCGTTCGATCCTGAATCGGACGATTATCGCATTATCGAAGTCAATGCGCGCCTCAGCCGCAGCTCGGCCCTGGCCTCCAAAGCGACCGGTTATCCCCTGGCTTTCATTGCCAGCAAGCTGGCCGTGGGCTACGGCTTGACCGAAATCGAGAACATGATCACCAAAGAGACTTCCGCCTGCTTCGAACCGGCCCTCGACTATGTCGTGGTCAAATATCCGCGCTGGGATTTGCAAAAATTCAGGAAAGTGAGCGTCAACATCGGCTCGGAAATGAAATCCGTGGGCGAAGTCATGGCCATTGCCCGGACCCTGGAAGAAGCCTTGCAGAAAGCCATCCGCATGCTGGATATCGGTTGTCCCGGGCTGGTTGGGCATGATTTTATTTTTGAGGATTTGGCCCAAGAGTTGAAAGAGCCGACCGATAAACGTATGTTTGCCATTGCCGCGGCTTTCCAAAGAGGGTACACTGTGGACCAGGTTTATGAACTGTCGCGGGTGGATCGCTTTTTTCTCTATAAGATCAAAAACATTGTCGATCTGGAAAAAGAACTAAAACAACATCGTTTATCCGACTTACCCGTGCCTCTTTTAAGAACCGCAAAGCAACGGGGTTTTTCGGATCAACAGCTGGCCCGCTTGCTCGGCAGCACCGAACCGGAAGTTCGGCGGCTGCGCAAAATCCAGCGTATTCTGCCGCGGGTCAAACAAATCGATACCCTGGCGGCCGAGTATCCGGCCCGCACCAATTACCTTTATTTGACCTACAATGCGACTGAAGACGACCTGGATTTCAAGGAATCCAATCAGGTGATCGTCCTGGGCGGCGGTCCTTATCGCATCGGCTCTTCGGTTGAATTCGACTGGTGCTGCGTTAATGCGGTTATGACTCTGAAGGCGATGGGATACCAAACCCTCATGATCAACTACAATCCGGAGACGGTCAGTACCGATTATGACATTTGCGACAAGCTCTACTTTGACGAGTTGACCCTGGAACGGATTCTCGACATTTGCGACAAGGAAAATCCGCTCGGCGTGATCGTTTCCATGGGCGGTCAGATTCCCAACAACCTGGCTTTGCCCCTGCACCAGGCCGGCGTCACCATCTTGGGGACTTCGCCGCGGGATATCGACCAAGCCGAAGATCGGCATAAGTTCTCCCGTCTTCTGGATGAACTGAAGATCAGCCAGCCCTCCTGGAACGAATTAACCAGTATTCAGGAAGCCGAAGCATTCGCCGCCAAAGTCGGTTATCCGGTTTTGATCCGGCCCAGTTATGTACTTAGCGGTGCAGCCATGAGTATTGCTCTTTCGGACGAGGAGCTGAACAAATATCTGAAGATCGCCTCCAAGATCAATGACGAACACCCCGTGGTGATCAGTAAATTCATTACCCAGGCCAAAGAGATCGAGATCGACGCCATGGCCCATAAAGGCGAATTGCATTATTTTGCCATATCCGAGCATGTGGAAAACGCCGGGGTCCATTCCGGCGACGCCACTTTGGTCTTGCCGCCGCAACGCACCTATCTCGAAACCATGCGCAAGATCAAAATCATTGCCCGCAAAATCGCAAAATCCCTGAATATTACCGGCCCCTTCAACATCCAATTCATTGCCAAAGACAATGAAGTTCAGGTGATCGAATGCAATCTGCGGGCTTCACGCAGCTTTCCCTTTGTTTCCAAAGTGGTTAAAGTCAATTTTATCGACTTGGCCACGCGCATGATCATGGACCAACCGGTTCCGGCTGTCGAACGTTCCGCCTTTGATCTGGATTATGTGGGCGTCAAAGCGTCGCAATTTTCTTTTACCCGGCTGAAGGGTTCAGACCCGATTTTAGGCGTAGAGATGTCTTCCACCGGTGAAGTAGCTTGTCTGGGCGACGATTTTAACGAAGCCTTTCTGAAAAGCCTTATTTCCATCGGTTTCAAGCTGCCCAAAAAAAACATCTTCCTCTCCACCGGTCCCATTGACAGCAAGGCTGATTTTCTGGAAAGCACCCGCATCCTGAAGCAATTGGGGTTTCACTTCTACGCCACTCAAGGTACGGCCGATTTCATGGCAACCAACGGTCTAAAAGCCGAAATCCTGCATTGGCCCCTGGAGAAAAAAGAACCCAATGCCATGACTTATCTGGCCGAAGGCAAGATCGAACTGGTCATCAACATTCCCAAGAGCATTGAAAAAGAGGAATTGGACAATGATTATCTGATTCGTCGACGAGCGGTGGATTTCAATATTCCCCTGATCACCAATCTGCAGCTGGCCAAACGTTTGGTGGAGACCCTGCAAAAAACCACGCCGGACAGTTTAAAGCCGAAAAGCTGGAAAGAATATGTGTGAAACGTGAAAGGGCAAACGTGAGATGTGAAACGTGAATCGTGAATGGTGAAATTGAAAAAAAGAAAATTTTTTTGTTTTTCACGATGGCGAGTAACGAGTTGCAGATTATTTGGAGCAACGCAAGCCCGAATCGATATCCGTTTTTCTCGTTTGCCGTTTCACTTTTCACGTTTATTTTCCAATTAGGCAATCGATTATATTAGCGGCTTTTGGTGAGAAAATGGAAAAAAATTTGAAGATAACGAATCAAGGCTTGGATGCCGTTCCCGGTTTCCGCTGCCTGGGCAAAAGCATCGGTATAAAAAAACAAGGCAAAGACCTTGCCTTTTTATATTCCGAAAGCCTTTGCGAGGCCGCCGCGGTTTACACTCAAAACAAAGTCAAAGGCGCTCCCCTTTTGGTCACGCGCGAACATCTCGCCGACGGCCGGGCTCAGGCCGTGGTTATCAACAGCGGCAATTCCAACGTGGCCACCGGCCAAAAGGGCCGGGATGATGCCGCGCAGATGACGGCCTGGGTGGCTGAAGAACTCGGAATCTTGAAACAAAACGTCTTGGTCGCTTCAACCGGCGTGATCGGCAAAGCATTGCCCATGGATGCGATTCAATCGGGTATTAAAGGCATCGGGCTTGAACTGGCCCAACACTCGAGCAGTGCCGATTTTGCGGAAGCCATCCTGACCACCGATACGGTCAAAAAACAGATCCGCCTTCAGGCCCCAGGCTTCAGTATTGCCGGTGCAGCTAAAGGCTCCGGCATGATCCATCCCAATCTGGCGACCATGCTGGCTTTTATCGTCACCGATGCCGCTTTACCTTCCTCTATTTTACGGAAGATGCTGCAAAAGGCCGTGTACGACTCTTTTAACATGATCAGCGTGGATCTGGACGCTTCCACCAGCGATATGGTCATTGTCATGGCCAATGGTTTGGCCGGGCCGGTGGATGAAGCACTATTCAGTCAAGCCCTTAATAAGATCTGTCTGGACCTGGCCAAGATGATTGCCCGCGACGGCGAAGGCGCAACCAAACTGCTGCAAGTAGATGTGCTGCAGGCCGCTTCAGACCCAGATGCCCGGATCCTTGCCAAGGCCGTGGCCGATTCCACTTTGTTCAAATGCGCTCTTTTCGGCAATGATCCCAATTGGGGCCGGATTCTTTGCGCCATGGGCAATACCGCCGCCGCATTCGATCAGGAGCGCCTGAGTGTTAAGATCAACGAACAGATTGTTTTTCAATCCGGTCGTGAAATAGTCGATTTCGACAAGAGCCGGATTTCCAAAATCATGCAAAGGTCCAAAGAAATTCTTATAACGATTGATCTCAACTCAGGGTCCGGCCGGGCCACGGCCTATGGCTGCGACCTGAGTTATGAATACGTTAAAATTAACGCGGAGTATACGACATGATTCTTCTTATTTCTATGTAGGGGCGGGTTTCAAACCCGCCCCTACTACTATCGTTTTGTTCCGGTAGGGGCAGGTTTAAAACCTGCCCCTACAATGAACGGGATCTGTTTTACTATTTTCAGAAAGAGTGGGTTACCTAAACATGAACAGCCAGGAAAAAACCAAGGCTTTGATCGAGGCCTTTCATTATGTCAAAAGCTTCAAAGACCGGATCATGGTGATCAAATACGGCGGCAACGCCATGGTCAATGAAAAAATCAAGGAATCGGTCTTTGCCGATATCAGCCTGCTCAGGCAATTGGGTCAGAAAATCGTGTTTGTGCACGGCGGCGGTCCTTTCATTGACCGTCAACTTCAAGAAGCCGGCATTCAAAAGGTAGTCCGTAACGGTTTACGGGTCACGGACGCCAAAACCCTGGAAATTGTGGCCAAAATTTTCAAGGAAATCAATCGGGATTGCGTGGAGCAGTTCCAACGCCATCGGATTGCGGCCCAAGACTGTACCGCCGGTCTGCTGGTGACTCAAATCAGCGACGATTGCCTGGGCTATGTGGGCGATATTGTCGAAGTCAAGCGCCATTTGCTTCTGGATATGCTGGATCGCGGGATCGTTCCGGTGGTCTCTTCCATCGGGACCACCTTTTCCGGTCAAAAAACCAATATCAACGCGGACACGGCCGCGGTCGAAATTGCGGTCAGCTTGCAAGCCGCTAAACTCACCATTCTGACCAATGTGGACGGTGTTTTTCTCGGAGATACCCTGGTCTCGCATATGAACATACAAGATATTAAAATCGGGATTGCAAAGGGAACCATTACGGACGGAATGATTCCCAAACTCATGGCTTGCAGCCGGGCCGTGGAACAAGAAGTCGCCAAGGCCCATTTAATCAACGGAACATTCGAACATGCCCTTTTATTGGAACTTTTTACCGAAAACGGCATAGGAACCGAGGTGGTGAAATCATGAATACCGATCAACTCATTGCTTTATCCAAACAAGTGCTTCTCAATACCTATAAACGGCCGGGATTCGTGCTCGAAAAAGGCCAAGGCAGTTATGTCTGGGATAAGAACGGCCGCAAATATCTGGACTTAATCGGCGGCATTGCCACGACCAGTGTCGGTCACGGCCGGCCTGAAATCGTGCGCGCGGCCGCCGAACAAGCCGCGGCTTTGATCAACCCCAGCAATCTTTTTTATTCCGAACCGCAACTGCTGCTGGCCCAAAAGCTGATCGCATTATCCGGCATGGACAAATGCTTCTTGTGCAATTCCGGCACCGAGGCCATTGAGGCCGCCATCAAGCTGGCCCGTAAAAACACCAAAAAAGAAAAAATCATCGCCATGAACCAGGCCTTTCACGGCCGTACCCTAGGCGCCCTCTCCGCCACTTACAACGAGGCTTATAAAAAACCTTTTGCGCCCCTGGTGCCCGGGTTCGTGTTTGTACCCTATGGCGACATCCGGGCCCTTGAAAATACTTTGGATGAAAACACCGCTGCCGTCCTGATAGAACCGATCCAAGGCGAAGCCGGAGTGCTTCTTCCTCCGGCCGGCTATCTCAAACAGGTCGCCGATCTTTGCCGTAAAAAACAGATTCTGCTGATGCTGGACGAAATTCAAACCGGCAACGGCCGCACCGGCAAATTCTTCTGCTTTCAACATGAAAATCTGAAACCCGACATTGTGACTCTGGCCAAAGGCATTGCCAACGGCGTGCCCCTGGGCGTGGTGTTGACCCGTTTGCCCGTGGATTTTGAGCCGGGCGATCACGGCTCAACATTCGGCGGAAACTGTTTTTCTTGTGCCGTGGCCCTGGCCGTGCTGCGGATTATTGAGGATCTGATGCCGGAGATTCCGGCCAAAAGCGACACGTTCATGACCGGTTTAAGAAAATTAAAAAGCCTTAAAGTGAAAGAAATCCGCGGAAAAGGACTCATGATCGCGCTTGAATTGCATGAAAACATTGAGGATCTCGCAATCAAATGCGCCGATCAAGGGTTGCTGGTAAACGCCATCCAGAACCGGATTCTGCGTTTCCTGCCGCCCTTAACCATTACCCATGAAGAAATTCAAGAGGCGGTTAACGCACTTGAAAAGGTTTTAAAATAGTCTTCTGCTTTTAAATTTTCGTGTATTTCGTGTGTACACAATTTTGCGTTACTTAAAATTTTTTCGCGGTTAATTTTCTTTTCCTAAACAAAGGGGATACAAATGATCAAAGTTGGTATTGTCGGTGGAACAGGCTATGTGGGCCGTGACCTGATCAAATTATTGCTCAAGCATCCGGAATCGGAAATCAAGGTATTAGCCAGTACTTCTCAAGCCGGACAAAGCCTTAAAACACAGCATCCGGATCTCGCAAGCGATCTGGTTTTTACGCCGCTTTCAGTCGATACCCTTAATAAAATGGATGTGGTCTTTCTTTCCGTGCCGCACGGTCAAGCCCTGCTCCTGGCCCAAAATCTGAGTGGCCGGATCATCGATATGTCCGTCGATCACCGCTTGACCCACACGTACGGTCTGCCCGAATTGTTCAAACCCCAGATAAAAGAAGCCCGCATTATCGGCAACCCCGGATGTTACGCCACTTCCTGTATTTTGGCGGCCTATCCTATTATCGATCTGATCGAACATGTGGTTTTTGACTGTATCAGCGGCTGGTCCGGCGGCGGCAAAGATGCCAAGCTTAAATACGATTATGAAGATAATATCATCGCCTATAAACTGACCGATCACTTTCACAAACCGGAAATACAGATGGTGCTGGGTCCGCTTTTTTCATTTACGCCCCATGTGGTCAATGCCTTCAGCGGCATCATGTGCACCGCGCATGTCACGATGAAAAGCGAAATCTTCGATTTGGCCGCGGTTCTCGAACGCTATACCCATCTTTATCAAAACAGTTTTACAAAAGTGGTGGATACGATTCCCTGCACCAAGGATGTCGCCGGAACCCCCTACTGCCATATCGGCGGATTCAGCCTGGACGGCTCCAAACGCCTGGTACTGATCGCGGTCATCGACAACCTGCTCAAAGGCGCCGCTTCCCAGGCCATTGAAAACATGAACATCATGTTCGGATTGGATCAACGGATGGGCTTGAACTGAATCAATGAATTAGAAATCCGTAAAACCGTCATCTGGAGCGGTTGGATTCAAGGCGGTTATCTTTTTCCGGACCCTTTTCTCTTTTTTGGCAAGGGAATAACTCTGCGCAACATGATCGGTTTGTCGCTGCGTTTTTATTTTTTGTGTTTTCCCCAATCCCCTGCTGCCGGAGAATCCCCCTATCCTCTGTAATAATTTCTGCATGGTTTGATTTAATTGGATCGACGCCGCATAGGCTTTTTCAATCTTGCCCAAGGAATCCTGAACTTTGTCCGCATGCTGCTGAACTGTTTTTTCTGTGCCAGCCAAAATTTTATTTACCTGATCGAAACCCTGATCCTGGGTGTTGGTGGCCACGACAATCTCGCCGATCAATTCGCCCACCTTTTGATTGCTGGTGGCCACGGCAATGAAAGCGCTGTTGGTTTTGGAAACCAAACCGTTACCGCTTTTGGTTTTCTCCACAATCCCCTCGATCATGGCGGTCGTATGCTTGGCAGCCTCGGCCGAGCGATTGGCCAAACTGCGGACTTCATCGGCGACCACGGCAAAGCCGGCTCCGGCATCCCCGGCCCGGGCTGCTTCAATAGCCGCGTTCAGGGCCAGCAAATTGGTCTGAAAAGCGATTTCATCGATGCTTTT
>RPPU01000142.1 GCA_003819975.1 Desulfobacteraceae bacterium | reverse complement strand
TCCTGAAATTCCTTGATCTTGGCTGATTTGTCTTCCGGTCGGATTTCAGCCACGACCTTTTCAATACCCGCTGCGGCCGCGATCTGTTGCGCGGTCCCGGCATTGTCGCCGGTCAGCATTCCGACTTGCAGCCCTTGAGCGTGCAAATCCCGCACCGCATCGACTGCTTCAGGTTTAATGGTATCGGCCAGGGCCAGGAAGCCGTCATATTTTCCATCCCGCAATACGGCCATCAAAGTCTTGCCCTGACTCTGCAGCAGGGTCATCTCTTCTTCAGGCAGCTGTAATTCCGGATTCATTGCCCGAATCCAACTTAGCTTGCCGATCTGAACCCAATGCTCCTGAACCCGACCCTGAACACCGGAACCCTTGAAAGCCTTGAACTCCCGCGGTTCGGCCAAGTCCAACCCTTGTTTTTCCGCCGCGATCTTGATCGCCCGGCCCAGAGGGTGCTCCGAACCTCTTTCCAAAGAACCGGCTAAGCACAATAATTCCCGCGGGTCTCCGGCCGGATCAGCCGGCCGGATATTCGTAACCATTGGCTTTCCGGCCGTGAGGGTCCCGGTTTTATCCATAAAAATAACATCCAGTTTCGCGGCCGTTTCCAAGGCTTCACTTTTTTTAAACAAAATGCCCTGCTCGGCCCCTTTACCGGTGCCGGCCATAATGGCGGTGGGCGTGGCCAGACCCAAGGCACAGGGACAGGCGATCACGAGCACTGCTACCATGCGGATCATGGCCGGGACAAATTCTTGACCCAGAATAAACCAGAATGCAAAAGTCAAACCGGCAATCAGGATCACGCCCGGCACGAAAACAGCCGCCACCCGGTCGGCCAGAGCCTGAATCGGCGCTTTGCTGCCCTGGGCTTCCTGCACCAGACGAATGATCTTGGCTAAAACCGTATCTTTTCCGACCCTAGTTGCCTCTATTTTTAAAAGGCCTTCGGTATTGAGCGTGCCGCCGATAATCTTGGCGCCCGGGCCTTTATCGACCGGCAAAGGTTCGCCGGTCAGCATGGATTCATCCACGCTCGATTCGCCCTCCAGCACGACGCCGTCGACCGGAATACTCTCGCCCGGATGAACGATCAGCTTGTCACCGATTTTAACTTGGCTAAGCGCGATCTCTTTTTCAATCCCGTTTTCCCAAAGCGTGGCGTTCTTCGGCCGTAATCCCATAAGTTTTTTAATGGCCCCGCCGGTCCGGCCTTTGGTGCGGGACTCCAGCATTTTGCCCAGTTTAATCAAAGTAATGATTACGGCCGCGGTTTCAAAATAGACATGCATACCCAGGCCCGGTATGAGGAGTAAAACCAGGGAATAAAAATAGGCCACGGACGAACCCATGGCCACCAGCACATCCATATTGGCGCTGCGGTTGCGAATGCTTTTAAATCCGCCCACATAATAGTCCCAGCCCGTGTAAAACTGAACCGGCGTGGCCAAGGCCCAAAAAAGCCAATTGAGCCAGGCCGCATGACTCCCGGATCCCAAAAACCCGAAATCGCGCGCCATGCTCAAGCCGAACAAAGGCAAGGTAAACACAACCCCGACTATAAATTTGTTGGTTTGTTTTTTAATCTCATTTTTATGGGCAATAGCTTCCGGGTCCTGGCTTTCCAAATCCGGGCGCAAGGCTCCATATCCGGCTTTTTGAATCGCCTGGATCATCTCGTCAATGCCAGTCACTCCGGGAATATATTCAACCCTGGCGCGTTCGGTGGCAAAATTGACCCCGGCATTGATCACCCCCCATACCTTTTTATTTAAAGTTCGCTCAATAGTCATGGCGCAATTGGCGCAAGTCATGCCGGTGACCGGGAACTCGATCACGGACAAAGGCACCTCATAGCCGGCTTGCCGGATCTGGTCGACAACTGTCTTTAAGGGTATTATCCGGGGATCGAGCGTTACGGCTACCTGTTCGGTCGCAAAATTGACATGGACCTCCGTGATTCCGGATAATTTTCTCAGCCGGGTCTCAATCGCTTGAGCGCAGTTGCTGCAGGTCATACCTATAACCGGGACGATAAACCTACTTCCTGATGCGGATTCCGTCATGCAAGACTCCTGTTGGCAAGGGTTCACTATTGAACCCCTATGTTTCCGTACATCGACAATTTGTTGTCTACACGAAAAGCCAATTTTCTTATCTTACAGCTCTATTCCGGCGCTCCGGCCTGAATTCATGTTTTTTCGATCCGCCGTCTTTCAGGATCGAAAAAACATTATTTCTCCTCTTTGGAAGGAAAATTTATCTCCATTAAGACCTGCTTGATTTTATCCAAATCGGCCGGGGCATCATAGCTGACCTCTATTTTTTTTGTTTGCGGGTCTCCTTCAACCTTTTTGATGCCGTTTAGTTCGCCTAATTCGCGTTGAATAGTCATAATACAATGACCGCAACTAATATTGGGAATGAATAATGTTTTCTTTTCCATAAATACCCCTCCTTTTATATCTATCTGACACTGATTACTAATTAACAATGATATAGGGCAAGTCAATCAAATATCGGAATGGCGGTATTTATCGCGATCAAACTTAAAAAAAATATAGGGTGCCGGCTCCATGAAAATAATTGATATGTCTCTACGCTGGTCGCCCCTACCTCATCATAGACTTCCCGAGGATGACCCACTCAATCGGAAATCGCTCAATATAGTCATAAATTTCATGTTTACCGCCATAGTCTAATAGAATATCAGTTGTTATTTTCATTAAATTCAAAAAGTTATGAGTGTATTAATATTTTTTTATTTGATAAAACCAAACAAAATTCAGCCCAATAAAAAAGGCATTTCATCTCCGCGAACGAAATGCCTTTCAATAAATCAACTTTGTTCATCAGGTTAGAGGGCCGTCACATTCTTAGCGACCGGACCCCTTTCATTTTCTTCAACTTCAAAACTGACCCGCTGCCCGTCATTCAAGGTTTTGAAGCCGGATTCGTTGATGGATGAAAAATGGACAAATATATCCTGTCCGTTGTCCTGCTCGATAAAGCCATACCCTTTTTTTGCGCTAAACCACTTTACGACTCCTTCCGCCAAAGCCAAGACCTCCTTTAAAATAATAATGCCAACCTGATCGGCCCAAGATCGCTACTCCGGCATGAAAATACCTTGAGAGCATAATTTTTCCGATCTTTGACCGAACCCAACAACTCTAATACCATAATATATTTTTCAAGAAAAGGTCAAGGAAAATTCTTACCGCGATTTTTCAGCGCGGAGAGTCGAGCAATGGCTCATTGAGCTCTACGGTTTTAAACCCCGCCGGCTTTTGCAGAAGGAATATTTGCGGCGGAACCTCCCGGTTCATAACCGCCTCCTCATATCGCAAAGATAAAACCGGCTTCTTGTCTATTCGGGCGATCTCGATCTTTTTAGCGAAAAGCACTTGATTGTTCTCCTGAAATTCAGAAAAACGTAAAGACAGTTTGGATTGCGGAAAAACAACCTCTTCGGGCAGCAATGTTTGCGCATGAACCGTGATTTGCTCCAGCAACCGATTATCCTTCTCCCGTATCAGAATGGGATGGGCGCCTTCTATGCGACCGCCATCCGGGACCAAGATCAGCGGGTACCCCCGCAAAGTCGCCCAAATAATATCCGGAGACAGCTCCACTCCGAGAAACCGGCTGATCCATTGCGGTTTGAACACTCCATAATAATAGGTCTGCTCGGAAAAAGAAAGGACTTCCATTCGGCCTTGATCGATCACCATATGCAATAAAGGAGCGCCCCAAGAATGGGCCACTTCGATTTTTAACCGGAAGGGTGTGCGGGTGCCGACAGCCAGAACGGCGACTTCCGCATCCCCTTGCCAATTTCTGATATTCAGAATGCCGTTGATAAAAAAAGAATCGACCTTTTGCTGCTCCAAAACCATCTGATCGATGAGCGCCGATAATTGCTGGTCGGAGAGATGAAGCGGGACCGGCACGGGTCGCAAGGAAACACAGCCGGCCAGAAAAAACAGCAAAAAAAGAATGGAAAAAAAACGATAAATACTCAGGTTGTCAGAGTCACGGTTCACGGTTGGTTGTCGATGAAAGGAATTTATTAACCGCGGACTTCCGCAGATGGCCGCAGACGATAAATCTTTTTGGTCGGGCCGACCTGGCCCGACCAAACCGGTTATCGCTGCGCGAGGCGGAGGATCGGGTTTTAGATTTAGATCAGATACGATATCTTCGCTTGCTATAATATAAAACTCTGGGGTTACAGGCAATCTAAGCTCCAATCGCCCCTTGGACGTGATGGTTATTCGTCCCGCAAGTCGCGGGGCGAATAAAAAATAATCATTTCAACAGTTTCTTTGTTTCTTCGATTTTATTTTTAATTTTTTGGGAATCCGGGTGTTGCAATGTCAAAGCTTTCTCGTAGACCTCCAGGGCCTTTTTCATATAATTCTTCTTAAAATAGACATCCCCCAAATGCTCCATTACGGTTGGATCGTCCGGCAGCAGGGTCGCGGCTTTTTCCATGCTTTCCAAAGCTTTATCATACAATCCTTTTTGGTAATAAACCCACCCCAGACTGTCAATAATATAACCGCTGTTTGGTTTGGCCTTCAAGGCCCGCTCGATGAGGCCCAAGGCTTCTTCCAGGCGAATGCCTTGCTCGGCATAGGTGTAACCGACGTAATTCAGTCCTTCGGCATGTTGCGGGTCGATCGCGATAACCTCACGCATCTTGGCGAGGCCTTGCTCTTTTTGACCCTGTTTATCCAAAACGACGCCCAAGCGAAAAAGCAAATCGACATTCGCTTTTTCGACTTTAAGGCCCTCCTCCAAAACAGTCACGGCTTTGACCAAATCGTTCTTGTTTTCCAATACGGAGCCCAATACCAAATAAAGTTCCGTTTCTTCTTTTTTTATTTTCAGGGCATCTTCCAAAACACGCACGGCTTCATCGTAATTCTTGCGATGGTCATGAATATAAGCGATATGAATCTGGGCGCCGATGTAGTAATCCGAATCTTTGTCTATCGAGTTCAGGCTCTCCAATGCTTTCTCGATCTCTCCCTTCTCCCGATAGGCCAGCGCCAGATAATATCGCGACTTGGAATCGGCAGGCCAGGTTTTCACGATCAGTTCAAGCTCGGCAATCGATTCATCCGGTTTCCCTTGCTGCAAATAAATCAGACCCAAGGCTTGCCGGTCCGGATCACCCGGTTTTGACTGCAGCTTGATCTTCTCCATCGCTTCAACGGCTTTCTTTTCCTGTTTGGTCTGATAATAAAGGCCGATCAATCGCTCCCACACATTGGTTTGTTGCGGATAAAAAGAGAGCAATTTTTCATATGTCTTAATGGCCTGCTCAAAATTCTTTTGCTTTTGATACATAGTCCCTAAGTCAAAAAGAGCATGCTGCATCTTCTCATCAATCTTTAAAGTTTCCAGAAATGCTTTTTCAGCCTCCGGATAATTTTCCATTTCATAATAGACCCGACCGGTATAATAATAGACAATGGCCAGATTAGGTTCTTCCTGCTTTAACAACTGCAACTGCCGGAGGGCCTGGTCATATTGAGACAGCTTAATGTAAAGGCTGGCTAAAATAAGCCGAACTTTCAGTTGTTTGGGATCTATTTCCAGAACCTTTTCATACTCCTGAACGGCGGCTGTATCGTTGCTCATGGTCGCATAAAGATCGGCGGCCAAAATACGGGCTTGAATATTATTGGGGTCAAGCGCAATACTTTTCCGGATGAAACTCACGGCTCCTTTATAATCCTGCATCTCTTTCAATAACCCGGCCATTTTCCCGTTGAGAAAAGCCGAATCCGGATCATTGGCCACGGCTTGCAGCAGAAAATGACGTTCTTGCTGATAATTACCGCGGTTTTCGGATATGGCGGCTAAAATAAAATCGATATAAGCTTGCTGACCTTTGTCGGCGACCATCGGTCTTTCCGGAACAACCGGTTTCTCCTCCGGCTTTACCTGAACCGGAGAGCTTTGGTCGGTGATACAGGCAAAAAGTCCCCCCATCAAAACAACCATAAGCCCCGTTAAAATAAAAACCGTATATTTTTTGCAAACAAACTGTCCGCTCTGAAAACACTCTTTAAGCCGATTTTTTTCTGTATTATTCATTTTGGATCACTCTTCCTTGTTCCTGATTTATTTAAGAAAATGGATAAAATTTTCCTCAAAATTAGGAATTTCCTCCACCAGCCATTTTTTGATATTCTTGATGACCCGGTCCTGAATCTGACGGACTCTTTCCCTTGAAATTTTATATTTGTCGCCTAACTCCTGAAGGGTCAGAGGATTTTCAGACATGATGCGATTATCGAAAATATCCAAATCCTTTCCCGAAAGCCTGCTGCGATAATCCTGGAGTTTGACGATCAGGAGTTCTCTGTTTTCATGATCGGAAAGTTTTTCATCCACACCTGCTTCGGGATCAGGCAAAAAAGCCGCATAAGCTTCTTTGCCGTCATCACTGATCGGCGCATCCAAAGAGACCTCGCCGCTGCCCAATCGCTGGCTCATCTCTTCGATCTCTTTTTCCTTCACATCCAAACGCTCAGCCAGTAACTTCGGCTCCTGATTATACCCTTGGGAAATTAATTTCTCTCGCTCTTTGGCTAGATTAAAAAATAATTTACGTTGGGTCTGCGTGGTGCCGATTTTGACCAGCTTCCAATTCTCCATGATAAATTTAAGCATATACGCTTTGATCCAAAAAGAGGCATAATAAGAAAATTTGATGCCGCGATAAGGATCGAATTTGTACACGGCTTGCAAAAGGCCGAGATTGCCCTCCTGGATCAAGTCCAAAAGGCTCTTGGTCCAATAACGATGAAAATCCATGGCGATTTTCACCACCAATCGCAAATTGGCTGTGACCAGGCGATACGCGGCGTTTTTGTCCTTCTTTTCCTTGACCTGAACGGCCAACTCCAGCTCTTCTTCACGGGTTAAAAGCGAATAACGCTTCACTTCCCATAGATAGGCCTGTAAAGGATCATAGGGAACAAGGGCCCGCTCGCTGGGCTTGGTTATTAAACTGAGATCGAGTGTTTTATCCTCAGCTTCCGGAACCTGCTCCCCGTTTTTAGGATCGTCTGCGGATTCTATTTTAGTTTTTTTTGCCATGACTTATTTTTCAAAATGTAAGATGTGGACCGGATGTCGCTTGATGATATTCAAATGTCCATTAGGTCGCAATAATTTGCAGGTAATGTTTTCTTCCGGCGCGCATGAGAATGAACCCATTTTTCAGATCGCTTTGAGTAATCAGCCGATCCACTGCTTCGATCCTCTCGCCATTGACATATCCGCCGCCCTGAGCGATCAAGCGCCGGGCATCGCTTCTGGTTTTGCAAAGACCCGCTTTTTCAAAAAGAATATAAGCGGGAACACCTTGCGCCAATTCCCGTAGCTCCATGCGGAAACTTGGCAGATCGGTCGCGGCTCCGGTCTCTGCACTGCCGAATAATTGCCGGGCCGATTTTCGCGCTTTTTCAGCTTCCGCTTCACCATGACAAATTTTAGTCGCTTCATAAGCCAGAATTTCTTTAGCTTGGTTGATCGCTTCCCCTTTTAAAGCCCCCAGGCGACGGATTTCATCCATGGGTAAAAAAGTGAATAACCCCAGAAAACGGACCACATCCCTATCATCCTGATTGATCCAGTACTGGTAATAATCATAAGGAGAGGTCCGCGCCGGGTCCAGCCAAACCGCGCCTTTATGGGTTTTACCCATCTTGATCCCGTCGGCAGTCGTAATCAGCGGAAAAGTGACGGCATGGGCGTCGGCTCCTTCCATACGTCGGATCAATTCCGTTCCGGCCAGTATGTTGCCCCACTGATCATTGCCGCCCATTTGCATCCGGCAATCATAATGCTTAAAAAGATGCCAGAAATCATAAGCTTGCAAGAGCATATAATTAAATTCGATAAAATTGAGACCGGTTTGGAATCTGACTTTATAGCTTTCCGCCGCCAGCATCCGATTGACGCTGAAATGCCGGCCGAATTCTCTTAAAAAATCGATGTAATTCAAACGGGTGAGCCAATCGGCATTATTGACCAAGAGCGCGCGATCTTGATTAAAATCGAGAAACCGGCCGAGTTGTTTCTTGATCTCTGCCGCATTTTTATCGATTTCATCCCTAAGCATAATGGGACGCATCTCAGTCTTGCCGCTGGGATCTCCAACCAAAGTAGTGCCGCCGCCGATAACCGCGATCGGCCGATGACCAAACCTTTGAATGTGCATCAAAGACATAACCGGCACCAAGTTCCCGACATGCAAGCTGCTGGCGGTCGGGTCAAAACCGATATAAACGGTGGTTGGCCTTTGCCACTGCTCACGGACCAGTTTTTCATCCGTGATCTGTTCGACAAAACCGCGCGCCTTCAACTCATCTAAAATATTCGTTTCCTTATTGCTCATTTTCCTTTCTTTCGAAATCCTCCGGTAGCTTCAATTTAATGACTTGATTCGAGTCTCCGAGTTTTTCATATTTCACGCCGTTCAATTCAAAATCGATTCCGGCCGCATTGCCCACGATAACAATAAAACCTTTTTGAGCGTGCCATTCCCGTTTATCGCCCGGCATGAAAGTATAATCCTGGGGTGGCGCTTGATCTTTGTAAATGTTGATCCAGGTTTCTTTCCGGGCGAAGGCCTTTAAAATCCATTCGCCGGACGGAGTTTGTTTGGGTTTTACCCGAACCGAGGCTCCGCCCATATCGGTTTTATTGACCGGTTCCGGTTCCAAAACCGGGCTTAGTCTGCTCGTTTCTGAAATGCGCTCGGCTTGGAGCGCTCTGACATTCGGTTGGATTTCCGTCGGGTTTTCCATTTGAAGCATGGGGACCGGTTCCATGACCGGGTCGGAAGCCGAAATCGGATTGTTTGGATTGCCTTGCGGTCGGCTCTTAAGACCGGCACCCCTTCCAAAGTAAACAATTAAAAAAGAAATCAAGATCAAAAAAACAACCGTCAAGCCATAAGCTTTTCGGAATCGGGTCTGTTTGTCACGGACACCGGGGAAAGAAGGGACAATCGCTTGAGGCGCCCGGCTCTGATAAAGGCCTAAAACCTCTTTTTCATCAAGACCCACC
>RPPU01000141.1 GCA_003819975.1 Desulfobacteraceae bacterium | reverse complement strand
GTGCCGGGCAGCCGCCAAAAAAGTTTCCGCCACGCTGCGGCCGGGATCGGAATGGGCAGCGGCTCCGGCTGCGATCATGCGCGCAAAATTCCGGGCCGCAATCGTCTCGGCCGAGGCGCCGCAAAGTCCTTTGCGGCGATCTGCTTCTGCTTGACCCTTTTCAACCAAAGGCAGGCGACAGGGGCCTTGGCCGCAATTTTGACAACAGGTCCCTTGCGCCCCGATCGAGCACGGCTTCAGGGATTGGGCCCGGTCGAAAATCGTCTCAATTTGCAGCTCCCTGGCCCGGGCAATCATCCGGATCGTGGCGGGATCCGCGCTCAAGTCTTGCGGCCTGCTTTGAGAAAGGGTCGGCTCTTTTTCGTTAGTGCCTGTATCGCGGTTTTTTTTGCCGGTCATTAATATCGCTTCTCCTCAATCGGCTCTTTTTAAACATCGCCAATTTTGTTTTCCTGGTAGGGGCAGGTTTTAAACCTGCCCCTACAAACTCTTGTTCCTATCGCTGACGCAATCGACTTAAGTTTCCACCCTTTATGCTTATGTTTCTACCGTTCAATCAAAACTTCTTTCTCTTTGCGAACCGATGTTACCGTCCATGAATCCGGTCCAGATTGCGGGACAGTTTTTCCACCAGGTCCAACTGCTCTAGGGCCGGTGTTTTGGGTACGGGCTCTTTTTTATGATGCAGCAATGCCGGGGCTCTAAAAGACCTTTCCGGCTTGCGTGGCGGTGTCGTTTGCGCTTGCGCGGGCAAAAAATCGGCCTGTTGGGGAGACCTTTCCTTTTCAGCGGATCCGGTCGTTTCTATTGGTGAAGCGCATCCGGTTTTGGGCTGGTCTCTCTTTTCTCTTTCCGCCGGATCTTTAGCCGCCTTTTCCGTCTCCGCGCGCGTTTTCAGCACGGTTCCGGCATCTTTTTTCCGGCCGCCCGCCGCGGACAATACCGCCAGGTCCGCCTCTTTTCCTTCCAGGCGTTTATGAATTCCCGGCTTGCCTTTGGCGCTGCCGCCGTTCATGAGCAGATCGATAAAAAGCCGCACCAGGCATGCGCTTTCGGGATGACGTAAAATCACGATATCCGACCCGGCCAGCAAGTAGCAAACCGCGGAAACGGTTTCCATCAACACCGCTCTTTTTTCCGGATCCCCCAGTTGGGGCGCCTCTTCAAAAGAAGTGCCGGCTTCTTTGCTTTTCCAGACCTCATTGCCGATATTGTTGATCATCGCCATCTGCAGCTTTTCATCTTCCTGGGTCAAAGCCGCCATGCGGATGCGTTCCATAACCGAAAAGGAATATTCCAAACCATACCCCAGCCCGCCCGTGGTCGGATCGATAAGAGCCTTCTCCTTGGCCACGCCCAGGTTACCCAATAGAATATTCAGCTGCTTAGCCAAATTGACATCAATGGGTGAAGAGGCGGCAACCGTATGACCGTAGGCCAGGGCGGCGGCGCCCAGACCTTTGTGATTAGCCTCTTCGACCGGCGCCAGGCAGAGGTTTTGGTCCTGGGTCTTTTCGGCGATCCGTTTTAAAACTTCTTCGTCTTTTTGATTATTGGCCGTGCCCCATAAAATAAGCGGCACTTCGCACGCGGCCATGACTTCCAAAACGGTCTGCGCGGCTTGAGCCGCCGGAGCATCCCGGCCATTGGGATCCGTACTTTTTAGTTGCAGCACAATCAGTTCCGCACCGAATTCCCGAACACATTTCCGCGCCCAAGCTGCCGGAGAAGCCATTACATCTTGAAAGGGGGCCCGCGCTGCCGGAGGCCAATCCGGGCCGGGATCGTAATCCCAGACCTCCATGGCGATCCTGGGTCGATTCGGCATTTGACCTTCAAAAAGATGAAAGGGATAGGCGGTGGCGCCGCCCACGCTGATCGTTTGAGCGCCAGACCCCAGGATGCTGGTCGCGATTCGGCCGTTATAGATTTGTCTTGGAAATTGAAAAACCAAAATTATTTCCTCCTGAATTCTGACTCCCGGCTGCTAAGCAGTGGCTAGTGCGTTTATATATAACAATTCGGACAAATTCAAAACCATTTTAATTGGGGTTATAGCAACTGATCGAAAATCGCCTGAGCTGCTTTTAGCGCTTTGTTATCTTTTTCAAGTCCGATCAAGGGTCGGCCTTTTAGATCCCATGTCCGGATCTGGCTATCTTCCGGAATATGGCCGACCAACCGCAAACCCAACTCTTCGGCTCTCTTTTCCAATTCCGTTAAAGGCTCCTCAGGAGCCCGATTGATAATCAAGGCGGTTTTACGAATGGTCAAACCCAATTGCCGGGTCAGATCCAAAATCCGGCCTGCTGCTTGAATACCGCGTTGCCCGGCATCGGAAATAATCAATAACAAGTCCAGATCCTTAAACAATAAACGACTGATATGCTCCATACCGGCCTCATTATCCATTACCAGATACGCATAATGATGGACCAATTTTTCCAAATATTTGGTCAATAAAGTATTAGCGGCGCAATAACAACCGGGCCCCTCGGGCCGGCCCATAACCAACAAATCAAAACCTTGCGCCTCTACGATGGCCTGTTCCAGTTTCATAGCCATGAAAACATCTTTTGTTAAACCGGGATCGCTCACTTTTTTCATCTCTTCCCGGGCCGCGCCTAAGGTACTTTTTGGTTTCAGCCCCAGGACCTCATTGAAATTGGAATTAGCATCGGCATCCACCGCTAAAACCGGAGACTTATTCCGTTCAATCAGGTATTTGACCAATAACCCGGCCAGGGTGGTTTTTCCTGTGCCCCCCTTGCCGGCAAATCCAATGGAATAAGCCATTTAGTTTCCTTTTTTCTTTAATAATTTGGTTGCTATTAAACTAAAAATTATCTATTATTCTGAGAACTTAAATCCCTTTAAGACCCTATAAAAAACATGTCAAAAGAACAACAGCTATGGCAAAAAATTACTAAAATTCTTAAAACAAAAATACCTGAAAATGATTTTAATACCTGGTTTTCAAATGCTGCTCTTTCCAGTTATCAAGATAACAAGGTTAATATCCAGGTACCCAATAAATTCATCTCAATCTGGCTTCATGAAAAATATTTAACGGAAATTAAAGCCTCTTTTAAATTAATATTAAAGGAGACCCCGGAAATTCATTTTCTTTACCCTCCAATTCTTGACCCAATCAATCCGGTCGAATCTCAATATTTTATAGCCCAGCAAGGTTTCAAAAAACCTCTTTTAAACCCCAGTATGACTTTTGATCGTTTTCTGACCGATAGCGGTAATCATTTTGCCTTTTCAACGGCCAAAGAAGTGACCCAACATATTAAAGATCAAACCAATCAATATAACCCTTTTTATATTTATTCTGCTTCCGGCTTGGGTAAAACCCATTTATTAAACGCCATTGGCTGGGAAATAAATCATAACTATCCGGATTTGAAGGTTAATTATTTTTCAGCCGATTCTTTCAAACAATCCTTCGGTTTTTATTTAAAAAACAAAGTCCAGCTGCCTGAATTTCGCGCTGAAATTTATAAGTCCGATCTCCTGCTTCTAGACGATATTCATTTACTTGCCAACCAAAAAAGGTTACAAGGAGAGTTTTTATCTCTCTTTAATTCGTTATTCGGCGCTAAAAAACAAATCATTGTTACCGGAGACCGACCTCCCAGTGCCTTACGCGAATTGGATGTAAAAATAAAATCCAGATTAGGGTGGGGGCTTTTAAATGAAATCAAAGCGCCGGAGCAAAAATTAAAAATTAAGATTATTAAAAATCAGGCTAAGCAAAAGAACCTTGTCCTACCAGAAGATGTTATTTTTTATTTAGCCCATACCCATGACAACCTAAAAGGGTTAATAAAACATGTGGATAAACTTGAAACTTTTTTTTCTTTAAAAAACGAGCCTATTAATATTTCTAATATAAAGTTTTTAACCGGTGATTCTTCACGTAAGGGATTTGACGATATTAAAAGAATTATTTCTAATTATTATAATATATCAATAAAAGATATTAATTCAAACAGTAAAAAAAGAATTTATTCTTATCCAAGACAAATTTCAATGTATTTAACGCGTAAGTATTTAAATTTGTCTTTTAATAAAATTGGTTTTCTTTTTGGCGATAAAGACCATTCCACGGTTGTTTATGCCATTCAAAAAATAGAAAAAATGAAAACAGATAACAAGAAAATAAGGGAAGATTTGAAAAAATTAAGCAGTCTTCTTAATTAGTTTTTGGTTTTTTGAACACGAATTTAAAATATTTTCTGAAACCGGGAAAAAAGAAAGAAATTTTTTTAGAAATATAAATTAAAATTAAAACTTTCTAAAACCCGTCAAAAATAATTTAAAAACTATTCTTATCATTTCAAATAATTAGAATAGTTATAAACAAATGGCCGCCTATTAATCTTATTATTGGAGGATATTATGGAAATTAAAATAAATAAAGAAGACCTTTTGAAATCCGTTGCCAGGGTCCAAAGTATTATTGAAAAACGGAGTAATATGCCTATTCTGCAAACCGTGCTGATTTCATCCCAGAATGATTCCAAAATATCCGTTTCCGCCACTGATCTTGAAATAAGTTTTCAACAAACCCTTCCGGCGCAGATTCTGCAACCGGGAAGCCTTACGATTTCAGGACGTAAATTATTTGAAATTTTAAAAGAAAGTAATAACAGCGCTATTCATCTTAAGGCCAAAGAAAATAATTGGGTTCATATCACGGACGGCAAAGCAAAATTCAATCTGGCGTGTTTGCCGGCTGAAGAATATCCCCTGATCGTAGAGCCGGAAGATATTGTGACTTGTGAAATAGAGAGCTCCGTTATAAAAGAAATGATCGGAAAAACAATTTTTTCAGTCACCCTGGAAGAAGCCGGATTTAAACTTTCCGGTGTTTTCACCGAAAAAGTAGTTAAAGGAGATGACACCTTCTTAAGAATGGTTTCCACAGACGGTCACCGCCTTTCGCTGATTGAAAAAAAGTTTAAGGGGATAGAAAAACTGGTTATGGAAGGCGGAGTAATGATTCCAAAAAAAGGGCTCGCGGAATTAATGAAACTGGCCGCTATGGATGAAAACCCCATTAAAATCGGTTTTAGAAAAAATCACTGCGTGGCTAAAAAAGAAAATATTATTATTTTAATCCGGCTGGTGGACAGTAAATTTCCCGATTATAACGCGGTCATTCCAAAAAAAGAGCACACAAAAATAAATCTTAAAATCAATAAAAATTTATTTTTGAACGGCATGAAAAAGATGGTTATTTTAAGCGACGATAGTTATCGGGGAGTAAAGATCAGCCTTGAAAAAAACAATATGGAATTGGTGTCGATTCATCCGGAACTGGGCGATGTGCAGGAAAATATAGAAATTGAATATAACCAAGAAAGGTTTGAATCGGGTTTTAATGCCCGTTATTTTATAGACCTTTTTCAGGTCATGGACAGCGAGGAAATTTGCTTCGATTTAATCGACGCTTCCAATCCTTGCTTGATCACCGGAGAAGATGACGCCGGTTTTATGGCTATGATCATGCCGATGAGGATTTAGATGGTAGAAGAAAACGAAAAAAAAGAAGGGTACGACTCCAGTCACATTAAGGTTCTGGAAGGACTGGACGCGGTCCGCAAGCGACCCTCCATGTACATCGGGAATACCAGCGTAGAAGGACTTCATCATTTAGTTTATGAAGTTGTGGACAACAGCATGGACGAGGCTCTGGCCGGCCATTGCGACACAATTGATATCCAAATTCTCAATGACGGCAGCCTGGAAGTCACCGACAACGGCCGCGGGATTCCGGTCGATTTTCATGAGACGGAAAAAGTGTCGGCCTTGGAAGTGGTTATGACCAAACTGCACGCCGGCGGCAAATTCGATAATGAGAGCTATACCATTTCCGGCGGTTTGCACGGTGTCGGCATTTCAGTCGTAAACGCGTTGTCGGAATTTTTGGAAGTAGAGGTTTACCGAGACAATAAAATTTATTACCAGAGCTATAAACGCGGCCATAAAACCGGCGACATGCAAGTGATCGGTGAAACCAAAAAAAGGGGCACCAAGGTCCATTTTATTCCGGATTCTGAAATTTTTGAAACCCTCATTTTCGATTATGAAATTCTGGTCAAACGCCTCCGCGAGCTGGCCTTTTTGACGAAAGGCGTAAAAATCAAAATTGCGGATGAACGCTCCGGCAAGAAAAAAGATTTTTTTTATGAAGGCGGCATCATCTCTTTTGTGGAATACTTAAACACCAACAGAGTGGTGCTCCACCCCAAGCCGATTTATTTGAACGGCGAACAGAACGGGATTTTAATGGAGGTGGCTTTTCAATACAACAACTCTTACAACGAGAAGATTTTTTCCTTTGCCAACAACATCAACACCATAGACGGCGGCAGCCATTTGATCGGTTTTAAGTCGGCTTTGACCCGCAGCATCAACAGCTATCTGCAAAATTCGAAGATGGCTAAAAACATCGAAGAAAAATTGACCGGCGACGATGTACGCGAAGGCTTGACCGCGATCATCAGCGTCAAGCTGCCCAGTCCGCAATTTGAAGGCCAGACCAAAACCAAGCTGGGCAATAGTGAAGTCAAGGGCATGATGGAGGCCTTTGTCAATGAAGGCCTCAGCTCTTATTTTGAAGAAAATCCGCAAGTCATGAAAGGCATTATCGGCAAAGTCATGGATGCGGCGCGGGCGCGCGAAGCGGCCCGCAAAGCCAAAGAACTGGCCCGCCGCAAAGGTGTTTTGGCCGATTTCTCCTTGCCCGGCAAACTGGCCGATTGCCAGGAACGGGATGCCAAGCAGAGCGAAATTTTTATCGTCGAAGGCGATTCGGCCGGCGGTTCGGCCAAACAGGGCCGGGACCGGCGGTTTCAGGCCATCCTGCCTTTAAAAGGCAAAATTTTAAACGTGGAAAAAGCGCGCTTCGACAAGATGATTGCGAGCGAAGAAATCAAGACCATGATCGCCGCGTTGGGTACCGGTATCGGCGACGCGGATTATAAAATTGAAAAACTACGCTACCACAAAATCATCATCATGACCGACGCGGATGTAGACGGATCCCATATCCGCACTTTACTTTTAACTTTCTTTTTCAGACAAATGCCGGAATTAATCGCGAACGGCTATCTTTATATCGCCCAGCCGCCGCTCTACCGGGTGATGGACAATAAAAAAGAACTCTATGTCCGCGATGCCGAAGCGTTTAATGATTTTATTTTAAAACGTATTTCACATAATGAAACCATCCGTGTAAATCAAGAGCCCTTGACGGGTGAAAAAATTTCCTGGTTGTTGGACAACCTGATTAAATATTATGAAAACCTCCAGAAATTGTCCAAAAAAGGATACAGCGAAAAGTTCATTGAATATTTGCTTTCTTATGAAGTCAAAGACAAAGCACTGCTGAAAGACCGGGTTTTTATGGAACAGTTTTTTGCCAAGGTGCAGGCCGACGGATTTAAAGTAACCGATATCAGCTTGAATGAAGAAGCACATGGTTATTATGAATTCACGATTACGGAAGACGGCAACGGCGGACAAAGTTATCCGGTTAATTGGGCCATGTTCAGCTCCCTTGAATTCAGCCGGCTTTTAAAGACCTCCCGCGAATTAAAAAGTTACAGCGGGCAAGTTTTCAAAATCGGCAAAGAAGGCGAAGAAAAAGAGATTGAAAACTGGCAGGAACTTTATAAAGCCTTGATGGAACGCGGGAAAAAAGGCCTGAATATCCAACGCTATAAAGGCTTGGGCGAGATGAATCCCGAACAGTTGTGGTCCACGACCATGGATCCCGAAAAAAGAACTCTATTGCAGGTCAAGGTTGAGGACCAGGTCGATGCCGATGAAATTTTCAACATCCTTATGGGTGACAAGGTGGAACCGCGGCGTGAATTCATTCAGGATAACGCCCTGGAAGTACAGGAATTGGATATATAGATGAAATTTTTATATTGAGAAATTTCATATCGGGAGCAGAGATGGCGGAAGATTCAAAAACCACTATTATTAAAATTGAAGATGAGATGAAAAAATCTTATCTTGAATATTCCATGAGCGTCATCGTGGGCCGGGCTCTGCCCGATATCCGCGACGGGCTGAAACCGGTGCATCGGCGCGTGCTTTATGCCATGCATGAAATGAGCAACCATTATAATCGCCCGCATAAGAAATCGGCCCGCGTGGTCGGTGATGTCATGGGTAAATATCACCCGCACGGCGATCTGGCGATCTACGATACCATCGTCCGCATGGCCCAGGATTTTTCAATGCGATATGTCCTGATCGACGGGCAAGGCAATTTCGGGTCTGTGGACGGAGATCCGCCGGCCGCCCAACGATATACGGAAGTGCGCCTATCGCGCCTGGCGCAGGACTTTCTTACCGATATCGACAAAGAGACCGTCGATTTTATCCCCAATTACAATGAAGAATTCATGATGCCGACGGTCTTGCCCACCGCCATTCCCAATTTAATCGTGAACGGCGCTTCCGGTATTGCCGTAGGCATGGCCACGAATATTCCGCCCCATAATTTGAACGAAGTTTGTGAAGCCATTATCCAACTGATCGACGAACCCAGCATGAGCTTGGAAGGCTTGATGCGCATTATCCCGGGCCCGGATTTTCCCACGGCCGGTTATATCCTTTCCACCAAAGGCATTAAAGAAGCCTATCAGACCGGTCGCGGCGTGATCAAATTACGCGCCCGGGCCTACGTTGAAAAAGTAGGCCATAAAGAACGGATCATCATTTCCGAAATTCCCTATCAGGTCAATAAAAACGAATTGCTCGAAAAAATCGCCGAATTGGTCCGGGACAAAAAAGTTGAAGGTATTGCCGATATCCGCGATGAATCGGACCGGGACGGCATGCGGGTCGTGATTGATCTGAAGCGTGATGAAAATTGTCCGGTGATCCTGAACCGGTTATACAAATTCACTCAGATGGAAAAATCTTTCGGCATTATTTTATTGGCGATCGTCAACGGCCGGCCGCAGATTTTGACACTGAAGCAGATCCTCGAAAAATTCATCCTGCACCGCCGCGAAATCATTGTGCGCCGGACGATGTTTGATCTTAAGAAAGCGGAACATGAAGCGCACATTTTGGAAGGCTTGCGCAAGGCCCTGGATTTTTTGGATGAGATTATTGAACT